>JAOZRC010000227.1:0-3124 GCA_029940345.1 Desulfobacterales bacterium | reverse complement strand
GCCAGGAGTCTGTCGGTGCCTCTCATTTGATTCAATTGTTCGAGGTTCCAACCGATTTCTGATATACAGGTATAACTCGGTAGCGGTAATTACACCGTCCCCTTCCGATGGGATCAGATCGGCCTTGTCACTCTGCAATCCTTCAAAAAATGCTTCCGCAAAAGGGGAGTGAGCCTTGTTATTATCTTCACGTTTACCAATTGGCTTTTCTTTTAGTACATCCAAGGCTCTTTGATCATAAGCAGAAGATGTTATTACTTGCCATGCTGGGTCAACAACAAAGCGGTCAAATCGTTCCTTGAAAATGCGTTTAGGTAGTAGCGTTGAAATATGCCTATATGGATTCGACCATTTAAATGAACCCGAAAAGCAGCAATCCAATACCAATAACAAATGGTTGCAACGAAGTTGGTTCACGGCATGGTGCAATGTATTCATTGATATAAGTCTGTCTTCATGAGAGGAACCAGCATCCATAGGAACGATATAGCCTTCCGGGCCATCTTCTCCATCTTGAGCGATACCATGTCCGGCAAAATATAAAAGAACCCGATCATCGGGCCCAACCTTTTCAATTATCGTCTTATTTAACAAATTATCAATTTCCGCCTTGGTAGCATCAAGCAACGGCGGATGTACCTTAAATCCCTGGCACACGGCTAAAATATCGGATAGTTTTTCCGCATCATTAACCGCTGTCTTAAGCTTTGGTAGGTGATGATAGTTATTTATGCCAATAATGAACGCATGGCTATGGAGAAATGGAAGTTGTGCCATTACAATTATAACCTTTTCATTTGGAAACTGATAATTAATTAACGACTATAGCGTGTACCGGAATTCTTGATACGGATAAATATATTTGAGTCCTTGATTTTACAAGAGTATTGACGAAAAATCAGTATCAAAATTTACGGAATGCGCCATAATTGCCCCTAAAAGGGCCGAAATGGGATCAAAACCTTGAACAATGAATTTCAATATCATTTTTCTTTCAAATCTATATCATTGACTCTTCGTGGCTTGATGTCATTCTCCACTTTTACATATATGATTTCGGGTGTTTTGAAAAAACTATAATTTCAAATAATTAATTGCTAAGTATCGTTGTAGCGTTAGTTACTACTTACCATTACATCGTAACTCCTTAATGCGACTCTTTCTCCTCGTACTGAGTTTGATTGCACTCAGTTTTGTCCATGTCTGTTCATCTAACAGCCCCGTTGGACTTACATGAATATCTTTTTGAAAGGCTCGCAATGCATCTACAACATCTTTGGCATCAATATTCTTCATATCCGTATTGAAATATCCTATTTCCGCTAACAATGCTGCTACTAGACAAGGCCCTTTGAAACTGAGTCCATCAATAACAATTGATCTAGAAGATAGTGTGTTATCAGTACCCTTTTTTCCAAATCTTTCATAATTGACAAGCCAAGCAGCAGCATTTTTGACATATCTGCCGGTTCCGGCAGTGTCCCATTTATGGCAAAGTCTGGTAAATCCGCCATCTAAGATAGCTCTTTTACCGTCTTTGTCGTAAATTGCGGCTACGAGATTACCGGCTGAACCATAAATGAGCGGTTTGAGATTATTATTGGGTTGGATAGTTGCAATAGTTATGCCTTCGTAAATGTATTCCAAACCGGTTGTGATTAAATGATTTCGAAGAAGTCCTTTTTTTCGATCAGATGTTTGTAAACCAACAGTTTTATCCCCAGGAGTGTTCCCGGACATCGTTGTTCCAAATAGGGATTTTGCGATATAATTTGCATCAGCATAGTAAGGCTTATTATCTCCCCAAATATAAACACCTTTACCACTGTTAAAAAATGCTTTGACGATTCGAAGGTGTTCATGATTTAGTTTTCTTGTACGGTCAGAAATAATCCAGAGCTGGCTTGCTTTTTTGAGGGTATCTTCCAATATTTCAGGATTAGGAGGATTATTTGCCCAGCGTACAATTGAAAAACCTTTTTCGACCAATGCAGTTTCTGGTTGTTTAAAATCAAATTTCTTTGAACGACATCGCTCAATACACAAATGTAAGACAGCTATTGTGTATCCTTTAAACACACCATCTTGTGCTAAGTCAAACTGATTACCTTGGGCATTACCATATTCATCCGAAGGGACTCGTTCATTTAATATGTTACCCTTATCATCCTTTTGATAAATGATATTTTGATTCAAAATTTGTTCATTGTAAATGGATTTTTCAACTGCATGAGTCAGGTTACCGACAAAGGCACTTAAAAGCAGTACCGTTATCAGATGGATAAACTGATTATTTTTCATCAATCGCCTCCTTATATTTAATCTGGTTTGTTTACACAGTAATAATTGGTATGAAGTCATGTGAAATGCCTGTAGCACACCTTTCAAAAATCCATTTAAGACGCTCTTACAGCTTTGACAGTAATAGATTTCGTAAACCAATCACTTTCAATTTTCATGCTTGCTCGATGACGGAAACCCTGCTCCATTCCGATATCTTCCTGGTCGAATAAGTGTTCATCTATCTGCTCCGTAGATGCTATCAGAATGAATGTATCAATTACTTCGCTGTATGATTTATCGGGAAGGTTCAATGCATGCCCGTCATCAAGAATTTCCTCTCTGCCAGTGAAAGGGATATGCTCGCACGGTCCTTGGCTATAAATACCAAAGTCAGGAGAAAGATATAGCAATGTGAAAAACAATTTGCGACGGAGCCTTGTGTTGAATTTCATTTTCAATGTATATGGGATTCCTATATCTTCCATGTCATCACAATATTTTAGGATAATCTCATCTGATGTATGCCTGAATGCTTCACCGTTTGCCTTTATCTCGTAGAAAATAAAATCCACATCTGTATGCTCCAGGTCAGTTTTATCATTTCGTAGCTTGTGTATCCTTTCCCAACGTTCGATTCGCAAAAGGCGTGATAGTACGACCTGCGCATTTTCTTCCGTATAACCTTCCAGTTCGAAGTGAGTTCGTCCAGAACGGCGGTCTGATAAGCGGAAGCATTCATCTGTGCACTTCACTTCATATATTGTATCGGTTGATGGACCGGTAAAACTTATCAAGGCGGCATGTTTCCGGTCAAATGCCTGTTGCATTTCCCGAACGCCTT
>JAOZRC010000226.1 GCA_029940345.1 Desulfobacterales bacterium | reverse complement strand
CGGCTACCCGCCGATCTGACAACATTTGGGCAATTAAATACGTTTCACTTTAATAACACAGACTTGTGCGAACCGCTCAATCAAACGTTTCAGGACTGGCTGATGAATATAGCCACTTTACAGCGTAGCGGAATCGATTGCCACTATCTGATTCTCATCCATGAACCGAATAACAGCATTTCCGATATTGAAACTTTTTTGAAGGATAATGACGTTCTGTACACCCCTTTGTACAACAGCACACGAGGTGATCTTGACCTCAAGGATCAGTTGGGTATCTCGCGTTCCTATTTGTTGGAAACGGCTCCGACAACCACCCGTGCTTTGCTTCTGGAGTTACGGGCGCTTTCCCAAGTTGAAGATTGCACATACAATGAAAATCTGCAGCCAGATCGGCATATTGAATTTTTTCCAGAAGACCCAGCCGCACAACAGAATTTCCATGCTGATTTCGAGTGGATTGAGGGAACCTACTGGAAAGTCTCCCGCAATTCCAATGATGTGCTGACATCCGTGATTGATGATTTCAGAAGTTTAGCCCCGGATTCCGATATTCCACCCGGTCATGGTGAGCTTGTGACCGGAATTGCAGATTCCGGCGAGGCTGATATGCTGCTGTTGAATGTTGTTCGGAAATATGAAAACATGGCTCCTTTTGACGCGGTTTTCCAAGCGATCGAGTATGCGGTGGATGAAAAAATTGAGCATAACTATGCCGCGGCCGTGATTAATCTCAGCTTATCCGCGCCGGTCACAGATATTGGGGAAGATGCCGGGGAACAGCAGCGCATCGCCGAACTGTTTCAACGATGGCTTCAATATGCCTCGCGTTCGGGCGTATCGGTAGTCACATCAATGGGCAATTTCGACTGGGATGTGCCGCATTTACCGGCCGCCTTGCCTGAAACTTTCGCGGTCGGGGGTACGGATCAGTCGTATCAGCGCTGGCAAGGCCAAAACGGTAATTATGATTATTTCGGTTCAAATTTCGGCCTGCATCTTCAACTGATGACGCTCGCTGACAGCCCGGACACGGATAAGCTGGGCACATCGTTCGCCGGAGCGCGTGTCAGCCGGGTGGCGACATCATTACTGGACATCCTCACATCCCCTGATCATGATAAAGCTTTTGAAACATTCGATCAAGAACTTCGCTGGCTGTTGCGAACCACTGCTCTTGATGAAATCGGCGACCCTGGCGAGGATACGCCCGGTTGGGATCAATTCTACGGCTATGGAATTTTAGACAAAGACGCGGCCATGGCCTGCGCCGAAGAGGAACAGATTTTAATCAGACCGCCGGCCATTAATTTCGGTGAGATTCAGGCAGGAGAAACCGCAACGGCAACCGTGCGAATGACCAATTGTTATCGCGACATCGCGTTTACGCTCGCGCACAGCATCCAAAACTCATCTGATTTTGATGCTGCGGATCAATCGGTCGATTATTTTTTGCCCCCCGGCCAAACGCGCACGGCAGAGATCACATTCTGTCCCCAGTCAATGGGCAGTAAAAATGGCTCGCTTGAAATTGTGCCGGCCCTTTTGTTAAATGATTCCGCTGACAGACCGCAAGAACCGCCGGAGCTGGAACCCATCAGTTTGACAGGCGCCGCCACATGCCCGGGCCAAGAGGCTGTTATTATCCCTGCCGTGCATGACTTTGGCGCGGTGATGTGCGGCGCTTCACAAACAACGGAATTTACATTAATGAACTGTTATGACAGGGCTCTTAAAATAGAAGGGATACGATTCAGGGGTCCTGCGTCGGATGAGGAATTTGATATAACAGGATTGCGAGAGGGGATGCCAATTGAGAGTAATCATTCGCATCCTTTCAATATCCGTTTTCGCCCCAAAACACCTTTGCCCAAACACACAATCCTCCGTATTTTCACAAATCGATCCGATGACCCGATTGAAATCGGCCTTTACGGCAGCGGCCAGGTTACGGGTTTGCCTGTACCTGAACAGCCCTGGCCTGCAGAGCCACAACAAGCGATTGCCCAGGCAGATGTGTTAATGGCGCGAGCAAACGCCTTATACAAAGCGGAGGCGTTCTGGGAAGCTTTGGAGTTGTACAAACAGGCCCGAAGCATATATCTTGCCGCGCAAGAGAAACGCGGCCAGGCTCTGGCATTAAACGGAATAGGGCTGTCTTATGCCGGAACCGGCCGTTTGCAGAAAGCCATCGATGTTTTGCTGGAAGGCAAAGCGATATATCATGATCTGCCAGACCAGCTCTTGGAAGGGGTTATGCTCAATCAAATCGCCCTGCTTTATACGCGTTCAGGCAGTTCTCTCAGGGCGATTAACACGTTTCACGAACTTTTGGCAATTGAGCGGGATTTGGAACTTTTCCGCGATGCCGGCAGAACGCTGATGAATTTGGGCGCAGCCTGTTTTAACCAAAACGATTTTCAGCAGTCGCGCACCTATTTTGACGATGCGTTCATAACGGCCCAAAGTGTGAACGATCCCGAAGGACAGGCCAAAGCACTACTGAATATCGGCAATATCCACCGTCAGGAAGAACACTATGCCCAAGCCATGGAAATTTTTGAACAGGCGTTGACGTTAATAAGGCAATTGGAAGACAGCGCTGTTGAAGAAGGCACTCTTTTGCTCAATAGCGGTGATATTCTTATGCTTCAGAATAACTATGCCGGTGCGTTGAGTCTTTTTCAGGAGAGCCTGAACGTTTTTCAACAGGCGGAATATTCTTCCGGGATGATTGCCGCGCTGCAAAAAATCGCTGAACTGTATCAGCTTCAGGGGAACACATCGGACGCGCTGAACAGCTTGCAGCAGGCGTTAACGCACTGCCCGGCCGCCGACCGGGACAAAGAATCCGACATTTTACAGCAAATGCTTGAGGTATATGAGGCTAACGGCAATACCGCTTCACAGGCGGCGATTCTCAATGATATGGCGGAAATCTGTAATACTCGTGAAGAACAGGAAAAGGCGCTCGAACTCTTGACCCGTGCCTTGGATATTCAGCAGTCCGGCGGCGACATAGCTGAATTACGGCGCACATATATGCTTTTGGGGGAAGTGTTTCTTCGCCGGAAGGAGAGCGACGATGCGATTAAATCTCTGAAAGATGCCTTGAATATCAGGGAAGATGGCACAGAATACGCTGACGAAGCGCGGATTCTGACCGACCTTGGGCAAGCGTATCTGCAAACTGATGATCCAAATGATTATCACGCGGCTTATGTACAATTGCATTCCGCTTTGACGATTCAGTCTGACAACGGACGCGCCCTGCTTTACCTCGCAGAACTGTATCTGCTGACAGAACAAGATAATGCCCTGACGACATTCAACCAGGCGTTGCAGGCGCTGGATGACGCTGACTACGAGAATCTGGCGCGCACGCATCGCGGTTTGGCAAATGTCCATAGCAGGCAGGGAAAACCCTTTAGCGCGATTGACGCTTTTAAGGATGCGCTGCTGAATTATCGCCTGGCCGGGGATACCGAAAATGAAGCCCAGACCCTGACATCAATCGGGGATTTGTACGCGGCCCAAGGAGATGAATCCCAAGCCATGGAAGCCTGGCAGAACGCTTTGGAACGCTATCGCGAATCAGATGACAGCCAGGGGCAGTTGCAGGTATTGCAACGCATTGTTGAATTCCGGGATCCCGATAATCCGGGACAGGAATCGGCAATTCTGCTTGAATTAGGCAAAGTCTATACGGATGCCGGCGAATACGGCAAAGCGCTGGAGACTCTGGCCGAAGCCATGAGCATTCAGGAAAATTTGAACGACCCGGCCGGCAAAGCGAAAATCCTGTTGCAAACCGGCATTATCCATCGCATTCAACAGGAGTATGCCCTGGCTTTAGCGGATATGGAGCAAGCATTGGCCATTGTTCCTGATAATACCGGTACGCCGGCTGAAACAGATTCTGCAATGTTGCGCGGTGCGATCAGGGTGAACCTCGGCGAAACCTATTTCCGTCAGGGCCTTTATGATGACGCTCTGGGCCACTATCTGCACGCTTTGCAACAGTACCGAAATGCCGGCGACCTCGAAGGAGAAGGCCGAACCCTGATGAAAATCGGAGAAGCATATCTTGCCCAAGGCGAGTATGTCGATGCGATCAGGTATTACGATGATGCCCTTGAAATCCTGAAACAGACGGATGACCACATTTATCAGGTTATGACCTACATGCAAAGCGGCGTGGCGGACAATCGCCGGGGTTTATATTGGGACGCCGTGGAAGCCTATCTAAGAGCCTTAGGCATTATTCACGAAGCCGGTATGTTCATGTATTCAGAAGATATTCACCGCTATAAAACGGAACGCCTCATCACGCTGCTCGTCACACCGACACCGACACCAATCCCAACTGCTGTTCCGATGACGCCGAACAATCCACTACCAACGGCAACGCCAACCCCTGTTCCGGCGACACCGAACAATTCGCTGCCGATCACAACTGCTGTTCTGGTGACTTCGAACACTCTGCCGCTGACCCCAACACCTGTTCCGACGAAACCGAACGCTTTGCCACTGACCACAACTACTGTTCCGACGACATCGAATGCTCTGCCACCAACGCCAACCCTTGTTCCGACGAAACCGAACACTCTGCCGCCAACCTCAACCGCTGTTCCGACGAAACCGAACACTCTGCCGTCAACCCCAACTGCTGTTCCGACGAAACCGAACACTCTGCCGCCAACCTCAATCGCTATTTCGACGACACGGAGTACTTCGTCACTGACACCAGACGTCGAGCCAAATAGCAGGGACGCGGAATCTATGGAAGAGATGGCTGACAGATCGGAAAATCAGGGGCATGATGAGCAAGATTCAGATCAACTGCCAAAGGCTGATAAAAGCCGATCTGATGCGCTCGTGAACGGCCCGACCGCAACACTGGCACTGACGCCGCCGGTAAATTTTTCAACCTCGAAGAAAACGCTTTTCACTCCGAATCCGTTTCCTATCTCGCCCCCGGCCCCGCCAATAACTGTGAACGCACGTGTACTAAATCCTGAGTGCCGGATTGCATCAGAGGGCCAACCGGAGACAGATGATCCACACATATTGAAGACAAGGGCTGACACGTTAAAAAGGTGTGCGGAAAACTATTTGCACAACGTTGATTACGCCGTCTCTTTGGAAATGACCCTGCCGGAGATCGACATCAGGAAACGTCTGCAAGACCGTGAGGGAACGATTCACGCTTTAACCAGAAAGCTCACAATATTTCAGAAAACCGGACGATCTGAAACAGAACTGGCTGATGTCATGCAGGAAATTGCTGAACTGCTGCTGCTCGCCGGGCGTGATGAAGAGGCGCTGACATACCTGCACGACATGCTGGCCATTTTCCGGAAAATTGGCGCATACGCACGGGCAGCGGAAACCCTGAACAGCACCGGTTTAATCCATCTCGGACAGGGTGATTTCTTACAAGCGGAACGCGCTTTCCTTGATGCGGAAGAGACCTTGAAAAGCCATTATGATGCGACTATTCAGGCATTGACCTATACCAACCTCGGCACCCTGCGCTACCTGTTGGGCCAGTATGACGAGGCCGGGAAACTATTTCAAAAAGCCCTTGCCATAATTGACCGCCTCGAAAACAGGCGTTTGTTTGAAGCGCTTTTGCTGTTAGGCAAAGCGGTTTACAGTCATCTCACGGGGCAAGATGCGCTGGCGCGGCACTATTTTGAACGCGCTCTTGCCATATTGAAAAACACAGATAATCTGCTGCACAGAGCCACCGTACTGAACCATATCGCTTTGGTGCATTATAAGCGCATCCGGGAAACGCACAAGGAATATGCGGAGATTGAGCTTCTGTATAAGCGGGCAAAAGATATTTTTCTGCAAGCCCGCACAACGATGCGTTTTCTCGAAGAACAGGCAAGCGCATCAGCCGTTGCCAACAACATGGGGTTGCTTGATTACACCATGGGGCGGATTGCCGAACGGCACAACCAGGTTCAAAAGGCGGCCGATTATTATACGCAGGCCCTGCAAACGTATCGGGAAGTGTATGCCCGGGAGATCGGAGGCAACGCCGGCAAAGGTGCGACTCTTCACAACTTAGGGCAAGTTTATGCCGCCCTGGGGCAATATGATGAAGCATTGGACAGTTTTGAGCGGGCTTTGGAAAATGAGCAAACTGCAGACAAAGCGCGAACATTGGGTGAAATCGGCTATGTTTATGAACGCATGAATGCTTTCGAGCAGGCTGTCGCTTATTATGGCCGTTCCATTGAGATCCAGGAACAGGTTCGCCGGCAGGCAAAAATCGATGAATTTAAAATCAGCCTGGCCGAACACACGGTCGATGTATATCAACGTGCGATTCTGCTCCATATCCGAATGAACCGAACCCAGGAAGCCTTCAACCTCAGCGAACGCGCCCGTGCGCGGTCATTGCTCGAACAGCTTGGAAGCCAACCGGAACGCCTGCTTGGCAATATACCGTCTGAATTAATTGCCGAGAAGCTGGAATTAGATAATAAACTTGGGCAATTACGCAAAAAACTTCAAAAAGCGCACGCCAGGAAATCTCAGAATAAAAAGACCGCAGCAAGGTATGATATTGCCATAAAGTCGCTGGAAAAGCGGATTGACGAGTCAACGCAAGCGTATGATAAATTGAGTGAGGCTGTAAAAATATATGAGGCTGAATCGCGTTCATTAACACAGGTGACTCCTTTAACGCTTTCCCAAGTGCAGCAACTCCTTGACGATGATACAACCCTGCTTTCCTATTTTGTCACTCCCGCGAAAACAGCCGTGTTTATCCTGACGCGCAACTCGTCAGATGTGGTGGTGATTCCGATTGAAGAAAGCGAACTAGCGCAAGCGATTCACTGGCTTCCGCAATCACAAGGGGCCGATTACCCCACGCTGCAAGCGCTGCAACAACTCTATACGCAGCTTGTTGTTCCGGTTAAACCCTATCTTAAAACCCAGTTCGTGAGTGTGGTTCCCCAGGGCATCCTGCACCATGTCCCGTTTCACGCGCTTACCGCTGATGGGAAATCTTATTTCGGAGACCGGCATACCCTGTCCAGACTTCCTAACGCCAGTATCCTGCGTTTTTTACAGAAAAAGCATCTGAAATCAGGATTATATCCGGCGCTTGCCATTGGAAATCCCGATGGCACGGCGTATGGTTTACCCTATTTGGACTGCGTAAAAGATGAAACCAGGTTTTTTGCTGAAAAATTTGCGACAAAACCGTATATTGAAAAGGACGCTACGGAATCGGTCTTTATTTCAAAAGCGGAAGATGCCCGTATTATCTTTATATCTTCACATGCCAACCTTAACAGTGTCCGTCCCCTGCATTCTCATCTTGTTCTGACGCCCGATGCTTCTCATGACGGCTTACTTGAAGTCCATGAAATTTATAAGCTTTATTTGAAAAATGCTCAACTTGTTGTCCTGAGTGCGTGTGATACGTATTTAGGAAAACACAGCCGCGGGGATGAGATTGTCGGTCTGACCCGAGCATTTTTCTATGCAGGCGCGCCCAGTGTGGTTTCAAGCCTTTGGAAAGTGAATGACGACGCCACCAGTTTTTTTATGCAATCTTTTGGCGGATTCCTCTCCCAGGGAATGGGCAAAGCCGAATCCCTGGGAAAGGCGCGGATTATAACCCGCCAAAGATATCCCAAGCCCCTTTACTGGGCGGCGTTTGTGTTGACGGGCGATCCGGGGAATGGCGCTAATCTGGTAACAGCACGGGCGGGACAGTAGGTTGGGTTGAGGAACGAAACTCAACATCAGCCTGATTATAATGGATTTTGCATATAATCAAGCTTTGAATGGCTTATCCAACGGTGCGGGCAGCAAGTTTGTACATAAAAACCGGCATCCTTCATTTTCCGCTTAACACTTTAAAGGAGTGCTGAACCGAAGGTTT
>JAOZRC010000225.1 GCA_029940345.1 Desulfobacterales bacterium | reverse complement strand
TACAAATCCTAATTCAGACAGTGAGTGGCAGCTCCCATTGTCTGAATTAGGATTTACAGAATTTAAGGATGAACAGAATGCTGAAAATTCTGATTCAGACAATTAAAGAAATGGCAAATGAGTATAAGCCACAAATTATAATGACAAAATTACCTTTTGGATGGATTAGTACTAAATTAGGAAAAATTCTTTATGTGAAAAATGGTTTTGCTTTTAAAAGTAGCAACTATAGCAAAAGTGGGGTTCCGATAATAAGAATTTCGGATATTAAAAATGGAACAATAACGACGGATTCATCAAAAAAAATTAAGGCTTCGGATGAAATTAATGATTTTATAATTTATGAAAACGATATTTTAATTGCATTATCTGGTGCAACAACTGGAAAGTTTGGCATATACCAAAGCAAAGGTATTTCTTATCAAAATCAGCTTGTTGGAAATTTAAAATTGTTTTCCGACAAGTTAATTGATAAAAAATGTGGGCATCCTTCATAATAGCTTAAAAGTAGTTTACACTTTCATGGGGAGTGCTGAACCGAAGGTTTAGCAAAGGCCAGCGTAAACGCTAAACCTTCGGTTCAGCACTCCTTTAAAGTGTTAAGCGGAAAATGAAGGATGCCAAAATTTGTTTATTTTTTAATTGGGAAACTAAAACGAACGATAGAAAAAAAAGCTTATGGTGGAACTCAACCCAATATTTCTGGTACAAAGATTGAACAACTTACATTTACCCTCCCCCTCTCCCAGAACAACACCGCATAGTAACCAAAATCGAACAACTATTTTCCAAGCTGGACAGCGGCATCAAGAACCTCAAAAAAGCCCAGGCGCAGCTAAAACTATACCGGCAGGCCGTGCTGAAATACGCCTTTGAAGGTAAACTGACCGAAGAATGGCGCGAGCGGCATCAACCGGAACCGGCAGAAAAATTACTTGAGCAAATCAATACCGAAAGAGCCAAGCATTATCAAAAGCAACTGGAAGAGTGGAAAAAAAACCTGTGAACAAGCTAAAGCCGAAGGTAAAAAGAAACCCGTCAAACCTCGCGAAGCCAAAGAATTTTCGCCACTGACGGAAGCAGAACTGGCGGAGTTGCCGGAGATACCGGAGGGGTGGTGTTGGGTTAAATTAGGTAATGCTTGTAAAAAAGTTTTTGATGGAACGCATTTTTCACCCCCAAATTATGCTGAAGGAGACTACAAATATATAACCGCAAAAAACATCAAAGAAAACGGATTAAATTTGAGCAATATTACTTATGTTACAAAGGAAATACATGAAAAAATATTTATGAAAGCTGATGTAAGAAAATTCGATGTACTGTACATAAAAGACGGTGTCAAAACTGGAATTGCATGTGTCAATTATCTCGACGAACAGTTTTCTTTGCTTTCAAGTGTTGGTGTATTTCGAACAAATCAGAAGCAAATATCATCAAAATACTTATGTAACTATTTCAACTCATCAGTAACAAAGGAAAGAATGTTAAAAAATGTTGCGGGGGTGGCAATTACAAGATTAACTCTTGTGAAGTTAAACAATTCATTATTAACATTGGCACCTCGTAAAGAACAAAATATTATTGTCCAAGAAATCGAATCCCGCCTATCTATCTCCGACAACCTCGAACAAACCATCGAAAACACCCTAAAAAAATCGGAAACCCTCCGCCAAAGCATCCTCAAAAAAGCCTTTGAAGGCAAACTGGTCCCCCCAAGACCCGAACGATGAACCGGCAACTAAATTGCTTGAACGCATCCAAGCGGAAAAAGCGAAACAGGAAGCGCAAATGAAAATAAAACGCAAAAAACCGATCAAACGCAGGAAAAAGAAAGTATGAACACGGACAGCATCATTGCCAAAGTATGGAGTTTTTGCCACACCCTGCGGGATGACGGCGTCAGTTACGGTGATTACCTGGAGCAGTTGACCTATCTGCTGTTTCTCAAAATGGCCGATGAATTTCAGACGATTCATCATCGCCCTATCAATATCCCTGAAAACTACAATTGGGCCAGTTTGAAAACCAAAAACGGGGCGGCGCTTGAAGCCCATTATTTGGACTTGCTTCGCACGCTAGGCCGTCAAAAAGGCATGATCAGCCAGATTTTCACCAAATCCCAAAACAAAATTCAAGACCCGGCCAAGCTGTTTAAGATCATCCACATGATTGATGCTGAAACCTGGACGTATCTGGACACGGATGTCAAAGGCGACATCTACGAAGGATTGCTTGAGAAAAATGCGGAAGACACCAAAAGCGGCGCGGGACAGTATTTTACGCCCCGCGCCTTAATCAAGGCGATGGTGGCCTGCATCCGGCCTGAACCTGAAAAAACGGTTGCCGATCCGGCCTGCGGCACCGGTGGTTTTTTTCTATCGGCCTATAATTTCCTGATTGATCTGCATTTGGACAAAGGGCAGAAAAAATTTCTGAAAAACAGCACCTTTTTTGGCAATGAAATTGTGGCCAACACCCGCCGCCTGGCGCTGATGAACCTGTTTTTACACAATATCGGTGAAATAACCGGCGACTCCCTGATCTCCGCCGCCGATGCGCTGATCGCATCCCCGGAACAGCGCTATGATTACGTGCTCACCAATCCGCCGTTCGGTAAAAAAGCAGCCCGACCATCACCAATAATGAAGGCAAGCAGGTCAAGGAAGACCTGACCTATAACCGCCAGGATTTCTGGGCGACCACTTCCAACAAACAGCTCAATTTTGTTCAGCATGTCCGTTCCATGCTCAAAATCAATGGTGAGGCCGCCGTGGTCGTTCCGGATAATGTGCTGTTTGAAGGCGGCGCGGGCGCAACCGTGCGCCGAAAATTGCTTGCCTGCACCGACCTTCACACCATCCTGCGCCTGCCCACCGGCATTTTTTACGCCCAGGGCGTCAAAGCCAATGTGATCTTTTTTGAAAACAAACCGGCCAGCAAAGACCCGTGGACTAAACATATCTGGTATTACGATTTCAGAACCAACGTGCATTTCACCAAAAAGAAAAACCTGATGAAGTACGCGGATTTAAAAGAGTTCATCGCCTGCTATCATCCTGAAAACCGCTTTCAAAGAAAAGAAACCTGGTCTGAAGACAACCCTTACGGCCGCTGGCGTAAATTCACATACAAAGAAATCATCGCCCGCGACAAAACCGGCTTAGATATCTTCTGGCTCAAAGATGACAGCCTCGCCGATTTAGACAATCTGCCCGATCCCGATGTGTTAGCGGGAGAAATTGTTCAAAACTTAGAAGCCGGCCTGGATAGCTTTAAGCGGATTTTGGTGGGACTGCGAAACGCCTGAATTGGTGGGTATCCTTGTTCGAGCCCATCCCCCATCCCAGAAAAATTACGCTAAAAACAGGGAACAGGCGATAATGGCAAACACAACGCCAGCAACATCCGCCGTCAGGGCGGCGGCCAGGGCATGCCTGACTCTGCGCACCTGGATAGCGCCGAAATAAACCGCCATCACATAAAAGGTGGTTTCAGTGGAACCCTGCAAGGTGGATACCAAAAGCCCGGTATAACTGTCCGGGCCGATGGCGGGATCATTGATAACTGATGCAAGGATGCCATAAGCGCCCGATCCTGACAGGGGTCGCATCAACGCCATGGGCAAGGCCTCTGCGGGAAGACCGAATTTTCCGGTTACAGCGCCTAAAGCGGTGACGATCATTTCAAGAGCGCCGCTTGCCTTTAACATGCCTACGGCAACCAGGATGGCCACCATGTAAGGTATAATGCGAAGCGCCACGTCAAAACCTTCTTTGGCGCCTTCCACAAACGCTTCGTAAATGCGCACTTTTCTTAAGACTCCGAAACCTAAAAACCCAACCATTAAAGCAGGAAGGATCCACGGGGAAATGGCGGCGCCAAAAATCACGGCAACGGGAATCAGCGAACCCAGAACCATCAGGGCAATCACACTGATCCACAAAGGATATGCTTCGGATGCGGGTTCAAGAGCCATATCATGCGGTTTGATTTTTTCAGCGTCTTCGGTCTCACGAATATCAGGGCGGCCCGGTGTTGCGAAAAAACGTTGATACACCTTGACTGCAAGAATCGCAATCAGTGTGGATCCGATGGTGGCAAACAAAGTGGTGGGCAGGATAGCCGCAGGATCGGTTGAACCGGCCGCCGCTCGCAAGGCAATCACACCGGTGGGTAACAGGGTGACGCTGGAAGTGTTAATGGCCATAAAAAGGGCCATGGCATTTGTAGCCGTTCCTTTATAGGGGTTCAGCTTGTCCAGTTCCTGCATGGCCCGGATACCAAAAGGGGTGGCGGCATTCCCAAGGCCCAGTGCATTGGCGGAAAGATTCAGAATCATGGCACCCATGGCCGGATGATCCGGCGGCACCTCGGGGAATAGTCTGACCATTAAAGGACGAATCAGTTTTGACAAAATCGTCAACATACCGCCTTTCTCGGCCACTTTCATCAATCCTAAAAAGAGCGCCATAACACCGACCAATCCGATGGCAAGCTCCACAGCCCCGCCTGCCGAATCAATCATTGCTTTTGAAAGGGCAGCCATGGGCGCGGTTTCCAGAGTGGCATCAAACGTTCTGAAAACCTGCTGCCATCCGGCAAACAGGAATGCAACAAGGACGATAACGGCAAATATCAGATTCATGGGTTCCTTTAATTATAAATGTTACTTTTATCCTTATCAGTTCATTGATAACAAAGATACGGTTTTTTATAGTTTATCCCGAAAAAGTTTTTCCAATTGAAAATCATATTTTTAAATTTGAGCACTTGAAGAGAAGGTCAATAAATGCTAAACAATTCTGATATTATTTAATTCTGAAACTTATAGCATAGACAGGACAACATGACAGAAAAAATTTACAAGAAATTGGCGCGTCATCTGGATGACCTGCCGGCCGGATTTCCACCCACGGACAGCGGCGTTGAGTTGCGTATTTTACAGCGTCTTTTTACACAAGAAGAAGCGGGATTGGCAATCCGAATGACCTTAATACCGGAAGAAGCGCATGTAGTCGCCCGCCGTGCCCGAATTCCAGTTGAAGAAGCCCAAACGCGCCTTGAAACGATGGCCCAAAAAGGTCTTATTTACCGAATTGCACACCATAACGGGCAGACGCTCTATATGGCGTCCCAATTTGTGATCGGTATATGGGAATATCATGTCAATGATCTGAGCCCGGAATTGATCGCAGATATGGAGATTTATGCTCCCACGCTCTTAGATCAATCCTGGAAAAAAGTGCCCCAGCTCCGCACCATTCCCATCGGACGAAGCATCACACCCCAACTGGAGGTGTTGCCTTACGAAATGGCTGAAAAATTGGTGTGGGATAAAAAGAAAGCGGTGGTGGCGCCTTGTATTTGTCGCAAGGAGCGCCAAATGGTGGGTGAAGGATGCGATAAACCATTAGAAGCTTGCCTGGTTTTCGGAATGGGTGCCGATTATTATCAACATAACGGTTTGGGAAGAGTGATTGAACGAAGCGAAGTGCTTGATATTCTGAAACAAGCTGACAAATCCGGTCTGGTTCTGCAACCCGGCAATAGCCGTAAAATTGTCAATATTTGCTGTTGCTGCGGGTGTTGCTGCGCGATATTGCGAAATGTAAAGCTTCAGCCGAATCCGGCCGGCCTGATCGCTTCCGCGTTTATAGCCGCCTTTGATCCCGAGACCTGCAATGGCTGCGGTGTGTGCGTCAAACGCTGTCAAATGGATGCCCTTGAATTAAAAGACGATATCGCGGCGTTGGACCTGACGCGCTGTATCGGCTGCGGATTATGTGTATCCACTTGTCCTACTAAATCGCTTACGTTGGTTCGTAAACCGGAATCCGAACAGCCCGAAACACCGGGCACGGTTATTGAAACAGGGCTTAAATTGGGTCGCGCACGCGGGAAACTGGGCCCCATGAGCCTGGCTAAAATGCAACTGCAATCAAAAATCGACCGTTTGCTGGCTGTCAAAAAGTAACATCGGCATTTTGGGCGCCTGGCCGCCCTTCAACTTCATTCTACACGGCCAATGTAATTTCCCACATGGGAGTGCTGGACTAAAGCGTACACTTTATCCAGAAACCGTTCGCGATGGAAGCCCCGGCCGACAAAATCCGGGAGGCGCTGGATTGTAAATAAAAAGTGTACCCGTTCAATCCCCCTACGTGTAAGCTAACACGGGACAGCTTCCCGCAATACACCCTCCCGCGCGGTTGTGATCATGTAGAGCGGAAAGCCGTTCCACTCAGAGGGGGAGTAAACGGTTACTAAAAAAGTAAATCGGGAGATTCCAATTACACAGCTAACGAGCATGTTTGATCAATAAATAAATCAAAGGAGATAACATAATGGCGCAAGATATACAGGCATGGCGTTGCACTGTCTGCGGCTATGTCCACAGGGGACCGGAACCGCCGGATGAATGCCCGGTTTGCGGTTCTCCCAAAGAACGCTTCGAGCCCTATACTGAAATAGTTAAAGCGGAGCCGGCATCCGCCCCCCAAGGATGGCGATGCCTGGTTTGTAATTATCAACACACCGGTGACAGTCCGCCTGACACATGCCCGGTGTGTGCTACGCCGGGTAAACAGTTTGAAGCCGTAACAAGTGAAAAAACAGGAGAAGAATCAGATGATGCCGGATATGAAGAATTTATTGTTGTCGGTTCCGGTATTGCCGGTGTTTCGGCAATTGAATCGATTCGACAATCGGCATCTGATGCCAAAATCATAATGATAACAAAGGATACACAGCTTCCCTATTATCGGTTGAACCTCACCCGTTTTCTGGCCGGTGAATTAACCACAGATAAATTATTGATTCATGCAAAAGAGTGGTATCAACAAAACAAGATAGAGCTTATCAAAAGCACTGATGTTTCAAATGTTCTATTGGAAAAACAAGTGGTCACCCTAAGCAACGGAGCGGCTCATCATTACGATAAACTGATTTTAACCGCCGGTGCCCACCCCTTTATCCCCCCGATCCCCGGTGCGCGAATGGAAGGCGTGACAACCCTGCGTAATCTGAATGATGCTGAAAATATTCTTGAGGAATCGAAAAAGGCTAAATCAATTGTTATTATCGGCGGCGGAGTGTTGGGGCTTGAAACTGCCGGGGCGCTGGCTAAACGTAACCGCAAGGTGATGCTCCTTGAAAGTTTTGGCTGGCTGATGCCTCGCCAGTTAAACCGGACGGCGGCTCGGCTTTTAAAAATTCATATTGAAGACATCGGAGTGTCTTTGAAGACCGGAGTGTCAGTTCAGGAACTGTTGGGGGATGAACGTGTCGCCGGCGTGTTACTTAAAAGCGGGGAAACAATCCCAGCCGACCTGGTGATCATCACGGCAGGGGTGCGATCAAACAGCTATATTGCCCGCCTGGCAGGTTTGCATGTGAATCAAGGCATTATAGTTAATGATTACATGCAAACGTCTGATCCCAATGTCTATGCTGCCGGAGATATCACCGAGCATCGCGGTGTTTTATACGGTTTATGGAATGCCGCCCAATTTCAAGGCAGTATCGCCGGTATGAATGCCGCGGGAAAGCAGGTTGAATTCGGCGGGATTCCCCGTTCGAACTCCCTTAAAGTGCTGGGTGCGGATCTGTTGAGTATCGGAAAATTTGAGGCCGAAGACGGTAGTGATATCATCATTGAGGCCGAATGTGGGGGCAATTATTCCCGTTTTGTTTTTCGTGACTCCCATCTGGTCGGTTCTATTCTCTACGGCAACACGGCAATCGGCGGGGAGATAAAAAATGCCATTGAAAAAAAACATGATTTTTCAGGACTTTTAATACAACAGCCTTCCGCTGAAAAAGTTTGGGATTTTTTTATGTCCAAAAAATGAGAATTTTAGAGGATGCCGAACCAATTCTTATTTCTTCGGATGTAAGAGCCTGTTTGGAAAGTCGTGATCGAAGCGAAAAAGTGTGAGAGCGAGG
>JAOZRC010000920.1 GCA_029940345.1 Desulfobacterales bacterium | reverse complement strand
CGACTTACTTTTTTGAAAGAATTGGGCCAAATAGCCAAATAAAAAAGCTCGTTATGAGGCGGATCCGTCGTAACGAGCAAAAAAATATCCAACGTCTGATATTCAATATGGGGAAACAAAACATGACTTTTTTAGACCGGCTTATGGAGTCTTTTCCATGGCTAAAAACGTTTATTGATTACGCGGAACAATACGGGGGGCCGGTCATGGCCATCAGTTTTTTCTTTTTTTTGCTACTGATCTTTTACTGGATTTTTGTTGTGGTTCCTAAAAGGGTTCAGCTTTTGTTTGACAAGCTTTCAAGAAAAGGCTATGCCGATGTCGATCCTGCGGAATCGGGCCTTGCTCTGATCGTTGAAAAACTGGCTCCGATTTACGACCATCATCCCCGTAAAGGGTATCCCATTCCGCCGTGGAAAATCATAAAAGCCATCTCTGATTCACATAAAAGGGGAACCCGTTATTTTATTTACGCTTCACGCCTTCAGATCGAATCTTCCGGGAGCGGCCCTGGTAATGCCAATTCCCTGCGCCATTGTGTGATGGTTTTGGAAAAACGCAAATTTGAATTTCCGGAGGCGGTTTATTTAAAGCCGGCAGACAGTGCCGGGGGCCACAAGACCTGCGATTCAAGGTATAATTTGAAGAAAGCGGTTCCCGAAAACAAGTCCCCATTTTTTGATAAATACGCTTTTTTCACAAAAAGCGGCTCTATGGCGGTCTTCCCGGATACGCTCCGGGAAACCCTGACTTCGCTTCTGTCCCTTTTTGTCATCCAGAAAATCAGTGCCGTTCAAATCTGGGGCGTCAACCTGAAATTTTCCCAGGAAGGCTGGGGATTGCTCTCTTCGGAACAGATTTATAAACCGGAAGCTATGGACAAATTCATGGAAGCGGCCGATCTGATTTCAGATTCCCTGTGCTCTTAATGTGAAGCGGGGATTTACGAAGACCGCCGTGAAAGTGGTATTTGTATAATGATTGTAAGCCGTCAGTTATAGCGCCTCAAGATCGCTTCCAGGACCGCGCCGCCAATGGCGCGCCCTTTGTCCGAAATGGTATCAAGATAGGCCGCATCCGCACGGGGATCGATATCGCCCAGTTTCATCCCCTTGGCGACACGCCTGCCGGAATGAATCAACCCCCTGATCATACCGTCAATGGCCGCTCTGATGGGTTGGCCATTGACATCTCCGATCTGATCATCGCGTTTGACCAAATCGCCAAGCTCGCGTTCCGATGTGAAAAGACCGCTCACCGGCGCTCGCAACACCCGTTCAACGGTGTATCCGTCAATATTGCCCGGACAGCCTGTGTTGGGAGCGGCATCGCCTGCAAGAATCACCCGTCCCAAATTGTGGCCCCGGTCGGTTTCAATGACAATATGGGCATCAACGCCGGCGGTAAAACCGGGCCCTGACGCAATTACAAGAGGCGCTTCATCCATACAGGTTCCCAGGTTGCGTTTGGCCAGAATCGCATCTACGACCACATCCGGCACCATTCGAGGTATAAAGCGCCAATCCGGGTCTGCCAGCACCGGTATGCAATCATCCGCCCAGACGCGACGAATACCGGTTGTATCGTACGCCTGAACCGCTTTAACATCTTCCACAATTGTCTGCCCCAGGCGAAGGGCTTCGCAAAAGGACACCGTGCGTCGCACAGCCACAGGTTCGGGCGTTTCAAGCATGAATATTTTGCGGATGTTGGCATGAAAAAGACGACAGGCCACGGCAGTGGCCAGTTCGCCGGCGCTTTTAATTGCGATAATGAGCTGATTTAAGGTGTGTTTTCGCATGATTGTATCCTATCTTGGAAATGAAGCGTTTATATGGACGTTGAGATAACTAATTTCGGCATTCTTCATAGGAGGCTAAAAGTGGTCTACATTTTCAGCTTCAAAGCGGTGCGCAAAGTTATTGCAATCTTTCCCAATGTACGGTTGCAATATGCCAAAGCCAGTGAATGGGAAAGATTGCATTCACTTTGAGCATCCTACATTTTAATCAAAGTGCTAACTGGCAAATGAAGGATGCCCTGATTTCACTGTGTTATCGGTTAATACCCTTTTTTATAACAAATGCCATTTATATTTTCGCATAGGTCTATAAGTTTTGACATTTGGTTCAATCTTATCATT
>JAOZRC010000224.1 GCA_029940345.1 Desulfobacterales bacterium | reverse complement strand
CCGAATTCGGATATACTTGGCACGGTCATAATTGGTGATTTTGAAATATGTCTTACGCCTATGAATTAAGGTATTGATCAATTATAAAATCACCAATTATGGCCTTCGCGAGTATAATAACACACCTGATAAATTACTAATTTTGTAATAGTTCACCGCAAAGTCGCAGAGGACAGTATTCGTAGGAGTGCGAAAATTTTTTTCGCCCTACCGCGAGCGAAGCGAGCGGCACAGCAAAGGCAGACTGCCAGATTCGACTGCTCCCTGCAAATTTACGGTGAACTATTACCTAATTTTTACCTCGAAGAGGTCAGGTAATATAGCCTGTGGTTTCAACCACAGGTCTGTGAATGGTAATGATTACGCCCTGAAGGGGCGTGGTATGATTAATCCTGAAAATATTTCACATCCCGCGCCCCTTCAGGGCGCAAAATAAATATTAACACTGACTTGGGGTTGAAACCCCTGGCTATATCACATTGCCGCTCTGCGGCATAACCTCCCCCCAAATCCGTTATAATCAGTAAAAATAGTTATTGAATTCGATTCCGATTACAGCTACTTTTGTACCGTATTCTTTCAGGCTGCGCAACCCCGATCCGCAATCTGAAAGAATGTGTTACGATTCATCACATGCGCCTGAAGCTAAAAATAAATGGTAAAAGTGTAAACTGGCTTATGAAGGATGCCCGAAAGTGCTTGCCTTTGGGTCCGTCTTCCGCTAATTTGACTTCAATTTCGAGGCTAACGATACAATTTCCCTACGGCTTATGGGATTTTAATTAAATCATTTACCTGCGACGGAGCGATACGGGTTGGTTATCCGTAATCAACGCCGCACCGCCGGCCACATCGTTTGAAAAAAAATGACTGATAAGATCGAAAAATTAATGGGTTCCACCATCCAACACGGTCCGCACAATAATCGCATCTATTTACTGAAACTTCATCCCAAGGATCTGCCTGTCATCATTCCGACGCTGGATGAATTAGCCAGCGCTAATAATTACGGGAAAATCTTAGCTAAAATTCCGGAAACCTTCGCCTCTTTTTTTATTGATGCCGGTTATCTTCGGGAAGCTTTTATTCCTGGATTCTTTAATAACGGTCAGGGGATGTTGTTTCTTTCTAAATTTATCACACCGGAGCGTTTTAAGGAAAAAAACTTTGAGCAGATGCGCCGAATTGAGGCGCTCATCAGTCAACCATTGTCCGAAACCGGTGTGACAGACCACCGGCTGACACACCGAGTGCGAAAATGTGTTCCGCACGACGCTGTGGAAATGAGTCGCCTTTTTCGCCAGGTATTTAAAACCTATCCTTTCCCGATTTTTGAACCGTCGTATTTGATCCATCAGATGGCTACGCACTCCCACTATTTTTATATTCGCCATGAAGGCCGCATTGTCGCCGTGGCGGCGGCGGAAACAGATTCGGGCAATCAAGGCGTTGAAATGACTGATTTTGCGGTGTTGCCTTCCTGGCGTGGTCAGGGTTGCGGCCTGGCGCTGCTTGTTAAAATGGAAGATGCCATGCGGAAGCTACCTAAGCATATCGCCTTTACCATTGCGCGCACCCGTTCGATAGGTATTAATAAGCTGTTTAAAAGTCAAAAATACACGTATGCCGGCCTGTTGACAAACAACACTAATATTGCCGGCGGCATTGAAAGTATGACCGTCTGGTATCGTAACCTTGAAAATTGAAAGCGGAAAGCCGTTCTGCTTATACCCACCCGATCGCCGTCACACTTACGGTGACACGATCAATGATATCTTCGGTTGAAAGCTTTGCCAACACCGTTTCATCGGTAAGCGGTGCAAACAGTGCCAGCGAAACCGCATCAAGTTCGCATTTTTTGGCATAATCGGCCGCCTGCTTGCGAGCTTCCTTTAATTGCACAGCGCCGGTAAAACTTTTGACCTCAATCAACCCTCTTTGCTCGCCGCATTGCAAGTGCAAATCCACCTTGCCGTTGCCAGTGGGAAACTCCGGGCTGATTATGCATATTCGTCCCAGCGCGTTTTGCAGCCAGTGATACAGATGAAAATGCCCCACTGCCTCAGTATAATGCAGGTCTTTGCGCCGGGGTTGGTCCTTCCATGGGTTCAACCCCTTGGCTTTCAACCGCGCCAGATAATCTTTATAGCGCCTTAGCAGCGCCGTTACGTTCAGTTGCGCTCCTTCAAAAACGTCTTCAAGCTCATCCAAGGGGTCCAGCGCCAACGCCGGTGTATGGATGTCGAGCAGACTGTGGGTGAGGGCGTTATAAAGGCGCAATTGGATAAAAGGTGA
The DNA here is from genome assembly GCA_029940345.1 of Desulfobacterales bacterium. GTDB lineage: Bacteria > Desulfobacterota > Desulfobacteria > Desulfobacterales > JAUCGF01 > JAUCGF01. The sequence goes on along the minus strand of JAOZRC010000224.1, from coordinate 5,669 downwards.
TGCCAATCGGCAAGTAAAAACTTTTTGGCCGGATGGTTCTATGGTTTCTGCCGAATCAATAACACCGTTCAGATATAAATAGTTGCACCAGTCAGCATCCAGGGAAAACTTAATGTCCGCTTTGGAGAACAGCTCCAGAACATAAGGTCTGTAACGACCCTGAGCCTTTTTGACCAGGTTTAAAACCGTATTATTCCACTCAAGGTGTAAGGCGCGATTGTAAACATCCTGCCAGTGTTCGGGCTGAATTGCCACAGCCTGGCCCGGATTGTATTTTTCCGTAAGAAGCTCGCCGAACCAGCACACCAGCCCTGGCTGTCCGCATGTGGATTCATACACCTGCTCAACGACTTCAGGCATAATTTTTTGGCCGCTTTCTTCCTGATATTGTCGAAACAGGCCATTCACTTCTTCAGATGTGAAATTCGGCACATGCAAGGCGCGTTGAATATTGAACGGCGAACCGCTGTCGCTTCCTACGCCGAGAACTGCGCGCACGCCAATCAAGGCCAGGCCGTGAAGCATCGAATCCTCACGATTCAGGTGCATGTCCCGAAAAAGCGTCACCAACCGATCAATGATTCTGGCCGGAAGGCTGTCGAATTCGTCAATAAACAGGAGTACCGGGCGATCAAAAATTCCAATATCCGCTGCAAATAAATCGGTCCACCCATCCCATTTCACAGGCGCTTTAATTTTTAACTTCGATCCTTTTCGAATCAAATTAGGAACATGATCAAAAAAAACTTCGTCAGGATCGTTATCTTCCATAATCAACCCTTGCATGGAAAGCGCCATGCAGATAAATCGGCTGCCATATTGCGCTTCAATACGCTTTTTCACCTGACGCATCAACCAGGTTTTGCCATTTTGGCGTGACGCCCAAATCGTAAAATAGTGGCCGCCATCTTGCGGGTCACCCACAAGTTGTTCCGTACATTGTTTTATCAAATCATTACGCGCAACACAAAAATGGTGTTTGCTATTGACTGGCCCGTAAGAATGAAAACGACGCATTGGTTCCTCCCCTATGGCGAACTTTGGATGCTATGGATGACTATATGAACCGCTGATCCGTATGGATTTATAGACGTTCAGATAAATAATGTCACTGCGTTATCAGTCGTCGGCGTATTACAATACAGCCTTCTCCTTCTGGCCTTGTGACATCAATTATCTGAAAGTCTATACCAGAATCATATTATGGGGCTGGACATAAAAACAAAAACACAATATCTATTAGTATACCGGATGTTTGTCAAGAGGGCTGCCGACATTAGCCGGGATACTAATGTAGCGCGGAAAGCTGTTCCGCGTCGTTCATAGCCGCATCAAGGTTGAAGAAGCGGAACGGCTTTCCGCTTTACTTTGTCTTGCCTTGTGCTGGTAGCCGGATTATTCATTCCACTTTCGCAGAGAATAATACTCTTTTAATAATATGCCGAACTCATCTTCTGTAATAACATCTCCTGAATCTTCAAGTTTTTTGTGGAAAGCGGCAGGCAATTTTTCATGTTCCATAGTCATGCCTTCACGAAGATTGAATTGCCTTACTTTTGAAGAAATTGACTGTGCAATTTCCTGTAGGTTTTCCAGAGACCCGTCAATTCCTGTTGATGCCGACACCAGTGTTCCTAGAAGCTCCCAGGGATAAATATCTCTGAAAAATTTACAGAGGATCATGGAATCAAACAGGGTAAGCCTGTCTTCAAAATCAATAAATACTTTGGCTTTTCCCTCTATCTGGCCAGGCTCGATAATCCCGGCAAGCTCTGGCTTGTAGAAGGTTGCCCGAAGATGGCAGGCACCCCGGTCAGATGTTGCATAGCCCAGCCCCATGCCTTTGAGTACCCGGGGATCGTAACCGGCGGGCTCCATACCTTTGACATGAACGGCCTGATCTTCCATAGCCCAGGCTTTGGCAGTGGGGATGATTCCCGTTGACAGAAGTTGACCGATTCTTTTTCTATCGGATATTAGTTTTAAGAGATCGGCTATTTTTTCGGCATCTCCAAAATGAATCTCATAGTCTGAGCGACCCTGTTCGAAAGCCGCCATGGCAAATGCACAGAGGTTGCCTGCTGTTATCGTATCCATTCCAAGCCCGTCGCAAAGGTGATTAAGATAGGCGATCTCTTCAATGGAATCGATCATGCAAAGACCGCCAAAGGTATAGATGGTCTCGTACTCTGGTCCTTCTATGATCAGCCCCTTATGACGGCCCTGCAATACTCTTGTCATCCGGCCGCAGGACAGGTAGCACTTGGCACAGGCATGGGGAGTGACTTCACATTGGTTGTGAAGCGCATCCGCACTGATTTTGTCCCAATGAGGCGCCTCTCCCCTGGTCCAACATTTTGTGGGAAACGCCTTGGCTTTATTCATGATTTTGACCATCTGGGAGGTGCCCATGGTTTTATAGGCATGGGCTGCCGGGAGATCCCTGGATTCTGCGGCCAGCTTTTTGGATAATCTGATCAGGGCCTTGGCGTCATGGGGGCTTCGTTTTTTATCCCCGGAAAACACAATGGCTTTCAGGTTCTTGGACCCCATGACTGTTCCGGTGCCGGCCCTTCCGGCACACCGCCATCCGTCATTTTTTATGATCGAGAACAACACCCCGTTTTCAGCAGCCGGACCGACAACCACGGCGCCTGTTTTCCATCCCTTTTGTTTTTTATTGCAATATTTTTTTTTCACGGCTTCTTCAGTTTCAAAGGTATCTTTACCTTTAAGATCCGAAGCAGCATGAAAGATGACCTCATCCGGTGTGATTTCTATTAAGGTAATATCTCTGGCTTTCCCTTGAACCACAATGGCATCAAATCCTGTGGCACTGATGGCTTCAGGCACCCGTCCGCCAGAATAGGATTCTGCATAGAAACCGGTCAGGGGAGACTTGGTAAATACACCGTACCTTGATGATCCCCATACCATGCCCCCGGTGACTGCCCCTGTGGCAAAGATCAGGTGGTTGTCACCTGCCAGGGGATCAACACCCTTAGGATTGCGGTCAACCAGCAGCCATGAGGCAAGCCCTTTACCGCCAAGATATTTCTCATAAATATTTTTTTTAATATTTTGAACCTGGAACTCTTTTTTTGTCAGATCAATGTTTATTATCCTGTTATAAAATCCCTGCATACCGATCTCCTTAAATACCTGTTTCAGTGTAACTGTTCACTCCCTCTACGTGTAAGCTAACGCGGGATAGCTTCCCGCGCCACACCCTCACGCGCGGTTACGATCATGTAGATCTGTTGCTGGCTTCCTGAAAATTCATGGGGATACCGGTAGATATGTTCCGGTCTTAAATCGACAAGGTTGAGCAGTTTCACAGCCTGCTCAAGATAGTCTTCCTTTGCGATCCGTTTATTTAAAACCAAGGCTTCCCTTAAGATTTTAAATATCGTCATCTTTGGATTCAACGAGGCTTTTGGGTCCTGAAACACCATCTGCATATTTGCTCTATCTGGAACACCATGGAAATCCGCTTGCCCAGGATATTTTCAACATGCTTTCCATCCCAACCTCTCCAGTAACCATCGAACTTTGCCAGCATCCAGGATTCGCCATTCTTATAATTTTTCATTGTGTAGGGCCCGGTTCCGGCATCATTTCCCTTATTAAGCCATTCGATATCTTTATCCCCGACTTTAGGACTCATAATATAGGATGCGTATGCTGAAGCTGCGATTTGCGGCAAGGGAACCGTCTTTTTTAAAACAAATTTGACTGTATAATCGTCGATAATCTTGATTTCTTTTAAATCACCCCAGATAAATGCAGCGCCCTTGCCAATTTTCTTAGTTCTTTCAATGGAGAATTTTACTGCCTCGGCTGTAAAATCAGTGCCATCATGAAATTTAACGCCTTTCCTAATTCTACTTTGTTAGATTACCGGTAACCATCTGTTTTAATTAGGTTTTTAAAACCACGCCAAATCTGATTATTCAATTATTTAAATAAGCTTAACATTCGCTTAATAAATAACATGTTATTTCAATTAAATCAAACAGTGATTTTTACTATATAATTAGGATGTTATAAAAATTGATAGAATCTTAACAAATCAGATTGACAATGTGGCCAAGATGACCTACTCTTTTCTGAATAAAACACAGAGGAGAGATAAAGATGAAATTAAAATCATTTTGGCTGTCAGTGTCAGTTTTTATTATAGTTATAGGATCGTGCGCAAAATCAGAGGCGCATGAGATTCCAACTCCTGATGGAACAGGCTTTGCTAAAAGCGAAGGGCGCGCCCAAAGCGGAAATGGCGGCAACGCCACATCGCGCGGTGGAACGAGTCGAAACGGAGCTTCCGGAAGAATTAGACCGCGTATTCCCAAACTAGCGGAAGATAAGAGAGGCAAAGGAAAGAGGAAAAAGAAGAAGCCTGACGATATAATTGTGCGAGGTAAAAAATCGGCAGCAGTAAAAAGCCAGAAAAGCAAAAAGAGAGCATTATCTGTTACGGGTGAAGAGCATAATGATCTGAAAAGCAGCCGGTTCCAAGGAAATAAGCTGTCAACTGAAAATCCCATAAAAGGACTGCAGGCTGCCGCAGCGCTTGATATTATTACAGAACGTGCGGATGATATACCGTTGTTGCTTGGAATAATGAAGCAGATGGGTATGGATAGGGTAATAGACAATCACATTCCGGTGCACTGGAAACAAAGAGATTTGAGTTGGGGCCGGACATGTATAATCAGGCTGGCATATATTTTATCGGAAGGTGATCATCGCAAGGTTTCAATGCGGGAATATATAAAAAATATGCGAATAATATTAAGTGATATAATGGGTCAGGAGATAGAAGAGCCAGATTTCACAGATGATCGTTTGGGAATATTGTTAAAAAAGTTAAGTGCGAGAGAGTATTGGGAAAAAATAGAAAAGGCGCTCAGTGAGCGTACGATCGAAGCTTACGCATTGCCTAAAGAAATAGTAAGATGTGATGCGACAACGGTATCCGGCTATCATCAGATAGTAGAGGGAGGTCTTTTTCAGAGAGGTGTCAGTAAAGATGACCCGCATCGACCGCAGATCTGAATAATGTCCGGAGCTCTTGATCCCCTGGGAATGCCTTTGGCGTCCGATGTCGTTTCGGGAGAGAAAGCGGACGACGGATTGTACAGACCGCTCATAAGGCGGATGAACGAATACCTTGGCAATGATGATGTGATATATGTAGGTGACTGCAAATTGAGCGCTTTCGCAACATGCGGATAAAGGGTCGCACCGTCGAAGGTGGCAGCGTCAGCCACGGCAGTCGCGTCGAGCGGGATGCCTTGTGCGGGAAAACCTAATACGGATGCCTTGTGACCCCATATATACTTTTTACCGCCTTTGACAATCGTGCCGGCGCCGTCATCGGCTAACTGATAAGGATGAGGACAATTCACAGGGTCCTGGCAACGGCAATTTTCAGTCAGTTTCGATTGGGATTTTTTCTTTTCTTTCCCCTTCTCATCCTCGTATGTTACGGTTTCGAAGCCTGAAAAGGCATGGTAATGCGTTGTGTCGCCTGCCAGTTCGTTTTCAATGGCAATCACATTGTTTTCGAGATTAACTCTGACTTCATCGTATCAGCCATTGTTCCATAAATCGTAGTCGGTCATAATCTGATCGAATTGTTCGAGTCAGCGAATTGCCGGTACATG
>JAOZRC010000223.1 GCA_029940345.1 Desulfobacterales bacterium | reverse complement strand
TCAGCCCTCGCTCTCACACTTTTTCGCTTCGATCACGACTTTCCAAACAGACTCTAAGTAAATCTTAATTACAAACAACTATATACTATGGAACCGTTAAATTGGACAACATCTCAAATAATTGAAGCCACCGGTGGGGAGTTGTTAAAAGACAGCGCTCAACGAAATTTTACCGGTATAAACATTGATTCACGTCAAATCAGACCGGATGAACTATTTGTCGCTATCAAAGGACAGAATCACGATGGCCATAATTTCATAAAAGCAATCATCCGTAAGAGAGGACGCGGTTTTATAATTGCTTCTGATAAAATCAAACAATTATCCGTTTCCGCTTTAGACTTACAAAACTCCGAAATAACGGTCGTGGCAGTCGATGATACGACAACAGGCCTTGGCGACCTGGCCGCTTTTAATCGTCAACGCGTGAATTTGCCAGTAATCGCCATTACCGGCTCCAACGGAAAAACAACAACCCGAGCCATGACAGCCGCAGTGCTGTCGCGACGTTTTAACGCTTTGGTCCCACAAGCCAGTTTTAATAATGAAATCGGCGTCCCCTTGACCCTGTTACGGTTAAATCATCAGCACGAATGTATCATACTTGAATTGGGTATGAACCATCCCGGTGAAATTCGCCGATTGGCTCATTTGTGTCAGCCGGATGTTGGCGTAATCACTAACATCGGCCCGGCGCATCTCGAAGGGCTGGGAACGTTAGAAAACATCGCCAAAGCCAAAGGTGAACTATTACCTGAGATCAAATCTTCAGGAACAGCCGTGCTTAATGCCGATGACCATCGACTGATGGGCCTGGCGAAAAACGCTCCGACAAAAACATTGCTTTTCGGGTCAGCCTCATCTGCGGCGCGAATCAGGGCAAAAGAGATCAAAACGCTGGAAGGCCAAACCCAATTTACACTGATGTTCCCGTCACAGGACATTAGGGTTAAATTGAACACTCCCGGTGCTTTCATGGTTTCCAACGCTTTGGCGGCGGCATCGGTTGGCTATCAGATGGGTATTCCCCTGATAGAAATAAAAAATGGTCTGGAAACGTTTCAACCTGTAAAGGGAAGAATGCGTATTGGCACGACCACTAGCGGAATCCATATTATAGACGACACCTATAATGCGAATCCGGGTTCCATGCAGGCTGCAATAAATACACTGGCATCATTAAAGGGGAATCAACGCGCCGTTTTGGTGATCGGGGATATGTTAGAACTTGGCCAACATGCTTCCGCGTTACATTCAAAAATCGGTGCATTGATAGGGCGTCAAAAGCTAGCCAGGCTTTATATAACCGGAGAATTCGCCTCTGTTGTCGCCCGAAGTGCGCACCAGGAAGGTTTGAACGCCTCATCTATCATCATCGGGTCACGCTCCCGAATTATTGAAGATTTAAAAAACTGGCTAAAGCGAGACGATTGGGTGCTTGTGAAAGGTTCCAGGGCGATGGGTATGGAAAAAATTGTTATGGATATTGAGGAATGACCCGAATTATCAACTGACTATACTCGGCAAGGTCATAATTTGTGATTTTAAAATTATGGTTTCAGAAGTCAGGTTTCAGTCTTTAGCGTGAACGTCCTGACACCTGAACACTGACACATGAAACCTAAAGGGCATGTTTGAATAACATAATCCCAAAATGAAAATCCCAAATTATGGCCTTCCAAAGTATATCTTAACTGCTAAAGGTCCAAACTGCTAACAGACGCATGCTATATCACCTACTGTACCCGCTAAATGAATACTTTTCGTTCTTCAATGTTTTCAGATATATCACGTTCCGTACAATTTATGCGGTGCTCACCGCGTTTTTGATCTGTTTTTACTTAGGTCCGTATGTGATTCGTAAACTTCGCCATTACCAGATTGGTCAGTATATACAGGAAGACGGGCCTGATGAACACCATAAAAAAGCGGGAACGCCAACCATGGGCGGCACCCTGATAATTTTTTCAATCGTTTTGGCCGCTTTGCTATGGACCGACCTCACGAATTATTATATATGGATTGTCGTATTGCAGACCGTCGGTTTTGGAATCATTGGCTTCATTGATGATTACCTGATGCTAAAAAAAAAACGAAATAAAGGCTTGACTGTACGCAGTAAATTTGCTTTACAATGTTTACTGGCATTGTGTGCTGGCATCAGTCTCTATTTACATCCCGACTTTTCAACATACGTAACAATCCCCTTTTTTAAAAATATTTCCCCTGATTTAGGTTTCGGTTATATCTTTTTTGCCGCGTTGATTATTGTGGGAACATCCAACGCCGTAAATCTGACAGACGGTCTGGATGGTTTGGCCAGCGGGTCGATAACAATCGCCGGTGTGACTTATATGGTGTTTGCTTATGCAGCCGGACATGCAACTATTTCCGCTTATCTGCAGATTACGCCTGTTTCCGGTTGCGGTGAAATCGCTATTTTAAGCGGTATTTTAGCAGGCGCAAGTCTTGGTTTCCTCTGGTTTAACGCTTATCCAGCGCAAATATTCATGGGTGACGTCGGCTCCTTGTCCATGGGTGCGGCTCTTGGCGTAATCGCCGTTATCACCAAACAGGAAATCTTATTGATTATTGTGGGCGGATTATTTGTCGTTGAGGCTTTATCTGTAATTTTTCAAGTTGGCTATTTCAAGATGACGAAAGGACGGCGGATTTTCAGAATGGCTCCTCTCCACCACCATTTTGAACTGAAAGGCTGGCCTGAACCAAAAGTCATTATCCGTTTCTGGATTATCGCAATCGCACTGGCCCTGATATCTCTGAGTACATTAAAAATTCGATGAAAAGCAAAGTTAAAAAAAAACGTTGTTTATGCAAGTTAAATATTAATTCTGAATCTTTTGCCAATACGCTTCATACTCAAACTTTCAAAACCATAATATTTTCTGAAAGCATATAAACTTTCACATCATTATGCCAACATCCCATTCCAGCCACCCCGATATCACCTTAAAACGAAGGCATAACGGGCATTACAATGTCAAACTGTTAATACCGATGCTTTTGCTTATCGGTATCGGGATAGTCATGGTTTACAGTGCGAGTTCGACACTGGCACAGGAACATTTTAACGGAGAGTACTATTTTTTAAAGAAACAGGCGACTTTCGCACTTCTTGGCATCATTGTACTAATCGGATTTAAAAATTTCCCTTATACCTATTTTGCTTACCTTACATACCCGCTGATTATCTTGTCCCTCGTTTTTATTGCCGCTATTGAAATTCCGGGGCTCGGTGTTGAAGTGAAAGGAGCTTCCCGGTGGCTGTATTTAGGCATCTTCACCTTTCAACCATCCGAGTTCGCTCGCTTCGTACTCATTATCTATCTCGCGTATTCGATGAGCAAAAAAGAAAATTCTGTGAAGTCCTTTTCCATCGGTTTTTTACCTCATTTTATTCTTTTGGTGCTATTTTCACTGTTATTTATTCATCAACCCGATTTTGGCTCAATAATAATTTTTGGTGCTTTAACCTGGATCATGTTGTTTGTCGGCGGTGTCCCGATTATACATCTCCTTTCTCCTCTCCCGATTTTGGCTAGCCTGTTATTTTTTTTGATGAATCAAAAACCATACATCATAGACCGTTTCCTTGGATTTTTAAATCCTTGGAAATACGCCTCCGCCGAAGGTTACCAACTGGTGCACTCTTTTATGGCGTTTGGCAGCGGCGGTTTGTTTGGCGCCGGATTCGGTCAAAGCTATCAAAAACTTTTCTACTTGCCGGAGCCGCACACTGATTTTATTTTTGCAATTATTGGTGAAGAGATGGGATTTATCGGGGTCCTCATCATTTTAGCGCTTTTCGCCGCCATTCTTCATGGCGGAATCAGCATTGCCCTTCGTGCCGATGATCCTTTTGGCTCTTTACTGTCAATGGGACTGACAACGGCGCTGGCACTGCAACTGTTTGTCAATTTGGGTGTCGCTCTCGGATTATTGCCAACCAAAGGGCTAACGCTTCCTTTTTTAAGTTATGGCGGTACTTCTCTATTGGTCAGCATGGCGTCGGTTGGCATTATGCTGAATATTGAAGGAACCACCACCTGATGGCCGTCCGCCACAACCCAGCGCAAGAATATACAGACAAACCAATGATTCAAAAAGGCTTTTTGCCTTATAATATGGTCATTGCCGGAGGCGGAACAGGAGGCCACCTTTTTCCTGGGATTGCAATTGCCCAGGAGTTCTTAAGCAGGCATCCGTATAACCGTATCCTGTTTATCAGCGTTGGCAATGCGTTTGAAAATACTGTCCTGGCAAAATACGGTTTCAATCTTCTCAGGATCACTGCTGCCGGAATCAAAGGGCGGGGATTGAAAAACCAGGTAACAGCGCTTCTTCAAATTCCGAAAGGCATTGTTGAATCACTGTATCTGTTGAATGATTGCTTTTATCCTCAAAAGCCCGATATTATTTTTGGGGTTGGCAGTTACGCATCCGCACCAGTCGTATTGGCAGGCCGCCTTTTAAAACTGAAAAGCGCTATTCATGAACAAAATATTCGCCCCGGAATTACCAACTGTCTTTTGTCTTGGCTTGCGAATCGCATCTATGCATCTTTTCCGAACACACAATTTAAGCCATTTGGCAAATCAGCACGTCCGGCGATTCAAAAGAAAATAGTAGTCACCGGCAATCCGATTCGACGGGAATTCAGGATCCCTGACAAAAAAGAAAACGGAAACAGCGCTTCGAATTCGAAGTTTACAGTGTTAATCAGCGGTGGCAGCCAGGGGGCTCATCGTATCAATATGACAATGATTGAAACGCCGGACCATCTAAAATGCGACTATCATTTTATTCATCAAACCGGAAAAGACGATGTCACGATGGTTCGGGACGCATACAGGCGAAAGGGTGTTAAGGCGTCAGTTAAACCGTTTTTCCAGGATATGGCGAAACAATACCGGAATGCCGACATTATCGTATGTCGCGCCGGAGCGACAACGATTGCTGAAATTACAGCTTTAGGCAAACCGGCAATTTTTATCCCGTTTCCTCATGCAGCGGATAATCACCAGGAATTAAATGCGGCCGGCTTAGTCGCTGCCGGCGCTGCTGAAATGATTCCCGAATCCGAATTAACCGCGCGACGCTTGGCGCAGCGCATTAACTATTATGCTTCCCACCCCGATCTTATTCACCAAAAAGCGGCCTGCTCCGAGCTTCTGGGTTGCCCGGACGCCGCCCGTATCATCGTAGATGATTGTTACCGGTTAATGCAGAAACAAGTGCCTAAAGGAAAACACTCCGTACACATGGATTAACTTAACCCTTAACACTTTAAATATACACTAAATGAAATGTATCATAATAAATATCATATTCACTTCGTCGGTGTTGGCGGTATCGGAATGAGCGGTATTGCAGAATTGCTTCTTAACTTGGGATATGAAGTTTCAGGCTCAGACCAGGTCGCTTCGGATATCACCAAACGACTGGAACGTTTAGGCGGTAAAATATATATCGGCCATTCCGAATCCCAAATTTCCGGAGCGGACGTTATTGTTACATCATCAGCCATTCCGGATAATAATCCTGAAATACAAGCGACGCTGAATGATCAACATCGTGCCGTACCGATTATCCCGCGCGCCGAAATGCTGGCTGAGCTGATGCGCCTGAAATATAGCATTGCGATTGCAGGCGCGCACGGCAAAACATCTACAACCTCTATAATCGCTTCTATCCTGGATAAAGGAAAACTTGATCCCACGGTGGTTATCGGTGGCAACTTAAAAAGTATCGGTTCCAACGCCCTCTTCGGCCAAGGCGCCTTTTTCGTTGCCGAAGCTGATGAAAGCGACGGCTCTTTTCTTAAAATGTCCCCGACAATTGCCGTAATTACCAATATAGATAGAGAACATCTGGATCATTATAAAGATTTAGATGAAATCAAACAGACGTTTCTCACTTTCATTGACCGCATCCCTTTTTACGGCATTGCAGTTCTCTGCCTTGATAATGAACCGATTCAGGATATTATTCCGAACATTAAAAAGCGCTTTACCACTTATGGGATGAACCCCCAAGCTGATTTCATTTTTAAAAATATCGTTTTTGATGGATTGACCAGTCAATTTAGCGTGCATTATCGGGAATGCCAAGGCACGCATAAAGCCTTGGGGGATATCAGCCTTAATCTTCCCGGAATTCATAATGTTTCCAATTCAATGGCCGGCATTGTTGTCGGGCTCGAACTTGGCATACCTTTTAAAACAATCAAAGCGGCTTTGGAAACGCTCTCCGGTGTGCGCCGACGTATGGAAATCAAAGGGGATTGGCACGGCATCACAGTTGTTGACGACTATGGCCATCACCCGGCAGAAATAAAAGTGACCTTGGCAACAGCCAAAATCAGTTGGCCGGACAGACGTCTGGTTGTCGTGTTTCAACCCCATCGTTACACCCGCACCCAAGCTTTGTTTGACGATTTCACCAGATCATTCTATCAATCGGATGTGTTGGTGGTACTCCCTATCTACGCAGCCAGTGAAAATAAAATACCGGGTGTTGATGCTGAACAATTATCCCGCGGCATTAAAAAATATGGCCATAAAAATGTGGTTTATCAGGATAATTTTCAATCTACGCTTACATTTTTAAAGCAAACCCTGCGGAAAGGAGATATCTTATTGACATTGGGTGCCGGCGATATACTTAAAGTAGGCGAATTGTTATTAGATGAAAGTTAAAACCTCTGCATGGTTTGATGCAATCATATTTTATCATTCAATAAATATGCCGTCCCGATGAGACTCTGATCGAATCATAACATCATTTTGCTACAAATATGCCGCTCTCACGGAGCTTTTAAGGAATGTTTTATTTCAACCGCACAAGTTGATAAATATTAACAGATACCCTAAAATGGAAACTTTGACACTTAAAAAGTGACGCTAAATTCAACCGAAATAAAATGGCTAACCCAACACTGTGGCAGTTATACGCGATTCGAAGAACCGATGGCTTTGCACACTACTTTTCGCGCCGGCGGTCCTGCCGAAGTATACATTGAGCCCCCTGATCACGCCTGTTTGATGACCATTATAAACTGGTTGCTTCAAAACAATATTCCGTATCGGGTGATCGGGGCGGGATCGAATCTGTTGGTTAAAGATAATGGTATTCATGGTGTTGTAATTTCATTGAAAAAGTGTTATCAATGCCGTATTGAGGTATTAAAAAAATTAAAATATACCATTTTAAACGTAGCGGCCGGCGTCCAACTTCAAACATTGTGTCAATTTGCGATTAAACATGGTTTGAAAGGTCTGAATTTCGCATTAGGCATTCCGGGAACTGTCGGTGGAAGTATTATGATGAATGCAGGTGCCAATGGCAGGTCTATGGGAGATGTCCTTGAATCTGTCACCGTATTTCACGCCGCTTATGAAGCGGGTGATCATCAGAACGGTAAATCCGGAACCCTTACAACACAAAAAAAGAAAATTCCGAAAAGCCAACTGAAAATAAAGTACCGTCAACTTGCATCTTTCGGAACCCTGGAAAACTTATCAAATCAACAACATTCCATGTTCGATGTTCGCTGTTCAACGCGGCCCATCATTCTGGAATGTTGTATGCGACTTCATTATGACAACCCATCGAGATTAAAAAAAGAAGCGATGGCAATTTTAAAAAAACGGCGGCTCAAACAACCTATAAAATCATTAAGCGCCGGTTGTTTTTTTAAAAATCCAACCGGCACTGATAAGCATAAAGCCGGCCCGGCAGGCAAGCTGATTGAACAAGCCGGTCTAAAAGGGAAGCGTATCGGGGGGGCGCGGATTTCAACCAAACATGCCAATTTTATCATTAACACTCAGTCAGCGTCTGCCAGCGATATACTGGCATTAAAGGATTCAATTCAAGAATCAGTGTTTAAACGTTTTGGCATCACGCTTGATCCGGAGGTTGAAATTATCGGATGAAATCATATACAGGCTCTAAGAG
>JAOZRC010000919.1 GCA_029940345.1 Desulfobacterales bacterium | reverse complement strand
CTCGATGAGGAATCGCCCATCAGCCCCCTGAAGCGTCTCAAAGGGGATCAGGTTCAGGTTCCCGTCCGGAGAGATGAAGACCTCCTTCACCTCTCCCAGTTCCCTTTTTAAGGGCTCAAACACCAGGGCATAGATTTTCCCAGACCACTCCATGGCCTTTGTGCCTTTCAGATCGCTTACATCGGCAATCTCTTTCTTGAATTCGGCCACGGCTTTATCTATGGCTTTGGCATCCCCCAGGTCGATCATCCCCACCTTGTCCCCTTTGCCCGCATGAAGGATAAAGACGATGTAATGGGCAGCACCCCATTTTTTCTCTTTTCCCTTTGCCTTGAAGTCAAACATGCGAACCCTTACAAATTCTAACAAAGCCGTGTTCCCAGGCAGCGCCTTTGCCACTTTCTCAGTATCCGCCTTAGCGATCTTCTGATTCAGGGAAAAGGCCTGGCTGATGTTGCTCAGTTTGGTTTCCAATCTCTCTTTTTGCAATTCCAGATGGGCTATTCGCTTTTTGTAGGCATCAGGGCCTTCTTTTCCCGGCTCGCCGAATGCAAGCCTGGAAAGACGCGCCCTCACCCTCGACAGTTCCTGGAAGACTATGACCGCCTGCGTGTCATCAGAGTAGACCAGGGCCTCTTGAAAACGCTTTTTTCAGGTCGTTTGCATGGGAAAATGAGGGTGTCACAATGAAAAGTAGGAAAACTGGGAGGAGCAAAATCAGGAGGTAATGCCTTTTATACATATATAATTCCGATTTAATCCGCAAAGGACGGAAGATATCCGGCAGGATTTTCGTTTAAAGCCGGTCTCTTATTTTATCAATTGTTATGGTTCATCCGCCTAAAGCGTACTTTGTCTCATGAATTCGGCATCCTTCATTTGTCTGTTTGTACTTTAGAGATGGAGTGCCAAACTTATAGTTTGGCAGAGCCAGGAAAGCCGTTTATTTACGCCAAACTATAAGTTTGGCACTCCACGAGAAAGTGTGAACTAATATTAGGACAAAATGACAGTTGGAATATATATTGCCTGTTTTTTCAATGAATTAGCATTTTCACTTCCTCGCCATATCCATTTTTGGCGTTTTTTCAGGTGATTATGAAAACCAATTAACATGTGAGGCGACTTAAATCAATGAAATAATATCACTTTTTATGCGTTTTCAGAACCATATTTATCAGGTCTGAGGGCACACGGAAAACCCAAACATTTATAAAAATAGGCATTTACGATAACACGATTGGCATGAACAGGTTGTTTTGGCCCCCTACTGTTTAATAGGAGTTTTAAAATTATGGTGTCAGGATGTTTAGGCTAAAGACAGAAACTTGAACACTGAAACCTTCACCCTATGTTTGAATAAGATAATCACAAAATGAAAATCCCAAATTATGGCCTTTTAAAGTATAGCTACAAATTGGTTAATTTTATTGAAATGTATCCGGAGGTATGCAAGATAGACAGAGAAGTGGTTGATTTGCCGCTTCCATCAAGACCTTATCCTGCCCTTACCCCGCGACCCAATGGTACCACCTCTGCCGCGAAACCCTGCTACGCAATAACGGCGAATTTCATTGGGCCGAAAGTGAGCTGATCTGGTGGATGTATGTTGGGATTGATAATCGCAACCGTTCGGTTGCAGATGATATTGCGACTTACCATGCCAAGTCGTCTCATAATAAGTAAAATTGCCTTAAACGATAGTCGTGAATTGCGCCCTGATGGGGTTTAGCGGTTGACAATCAGGATAAATTGGAATATATATCCAAATATGCAAGATAAAACAACATTGATAAACCGTCCTCGCCTGACTGATCTGGTGCTTCAATTTCTTGATGAGGCACCGGTGACAGTATTGCTGGGGGCGCGACAAACCGGTAAAACGACCTTGTCACAGATCGTGACAGAGATTTTAGAAAACAAGGTCGGTGAGAAGGTTCATCGCTTTGATTTGGAACAAGCGCCATCACGCGCTGCCCTGGCAACTCCGGAGATCACTCTCGAACAATTACGGGGACTGGTGGTGATCGATGAGATCCAGCGCTTACCGAAACTTTTTGAAACGCTGCGTCCCCTGGCCGACCGTCGAAATATACCCAGCCGATTTCTGGTTTTGGGAAGCGCTTCACCAAGCCTGGTTCGCGGTGTTTCGGAATCTTC
>JAOZRC010000918.1 GCA_029940345.1 Desulfobacterales bacterium | reverse complement strand
ATTAAGATTGCGGGCATCGTTTTGCACTTTTAATAGTCGTCAGCCTGATTTGCGGACAAGCTCAAAACCGCCTGAAACAATTGTGATAGTATCAGTTGCAGCACGTTATTCTTTTTTGCTAACTGCCCGCGCGTGCAAGGTTTGCGTATTGGTGGAAAACAGGGTTTTATGAATTTTTGGACTTTGTGCATTGGTGGCTAATTCAATTGTCTGAACCGCTGATATCACTGTCTGAATTAGGATTTTTGGGATTGAATGATTTTATGATAATTTTTTAGCGTCCTTCATTTTACTCTATACTTCATCGTCCGCTAATCCATTAATCCGTCAATCCTTTAAATCCTAATTCAAACAATGAGTGGAAATCCCTTAATCCATCATTGTTCAGTGCGCACAGCCCGAACATAGAGATCGTCGTTTTTTTGGTTGTACCAGCCAACCTTGCCGACGTCAAAGTTAACACCCCAAGCCCAGCCGGGCGCACGCTTGTCAACACTCCAGCACCACAGTTGCAATTTATTAAATAACGGATCAATATGCAGGTTAGTGTTTTGCTTTGTTTTTGCCAATAGAGATGTCAGCTCGTCTGCGGTGGGCAGCCGCCAATCACGAAAGCCGGCAAATCTGTCAGTGTTAAGCCATTTAATATATTGTTGTGCTGTGCTGTATTGTAGTTGCTTGGTTGATCCAGACTGCTGCCACATCAAACCTGTAGCGTTGTCTTTGATAACCTGATCGTTTTCAATTTTTTGAAAGCGGTTCGATGTAATTGGAACGTATTGTTTAGGTCGCCTGTTTTTATCAAGTTTGAATACAACTTTAAACTCATCATCTGAAACCGTTCTTAGCGCAGATCGTTGCGGATGAGTGACTTTTACATAGGGGGACGCGATCTGCTTCGGTGCCGGTGTAAGCCTTGCAACATTTTTTTTACGTTCGATCTTTAGATTTAAGGCCAGCAACGCTTTGTGTTCAGGTGCGACCTCCAGCCCTTTTCTTAGATATTTATCCGCCTGGTCATATTTTTTGCTTTTAAAAGCTTTGAGAGCCAAGGTTTCATAGCTGTCAGCAATCTTCTTGATGCCTTCAAGAGCTTTATCATTGCCCGGATCAGATTTAAGCACTGTCAAATAAACTTCATACGCATTGGCCCCGGTCGGTGAGGTCAATTTATTATTTTTTCTATATTCAGCAGCGGTTTGCAATAACGTGTCAATTCGTTGAGCTTTTCGCTTCTTAATATCGCGAAAAGCATGTTCTCGAAAAACACTCAGTTCTTCAGATAGCTGTTCATTGGCAATCTTAAGAGTTTGTTCTTTCTTAAGCAAAGCGGAAATTTGGCTTTCATTAGCATTTTTTGCTTCTTGAAGTTGGTCAATTTTATCTTTATTGGCTTGATCAGCTTTTTGCAGTGCGGCATTTCCATTTTTCAATGAAATTAATTGTTCTTTTCCGATAAACCTTGCGCCCATAAGATAGAAGATGCCGGCTTCCGCTGCCAGCAGGCTGATGACCAGCAAAACACCAAATAGCCAGCGAATTATGGGAGCCTTTTTTACGTCAGACTGCTCGCCATGTCGCAGCCGCCAGTATCGTCGGTTGATATCCGTGTGGTCGGGATGCTTCTTGCGAACCGCATCCAGAATCGCCAGATAGTCACGCTGAAAAGCACGCTTTTTGCGGGACTTGAGTTCAAGCGCGTTAAGCCAATCTTCCTTATCCGGTTTTTTAATCAGCGCTGCAATATAATCGCCTTGCTCCCACAACTGCGCGGCCGAAGCAGCCAGCCGGATGGTGCAGTCTTCATCCGACTCTGTTTCATGGTCATTCACCCAAGCGTACGCTTTGACAGTGTAGTCACCGACTTTGGACAACGGCTCTAGTTCGACCATCCAGGTGTTGTCAGCAATCTTCTCAATCATGCGCAGTTCGGCCGTTTTACCGGCTACGATAATATTAAGCCAACGTCCGTCAGAGGGAAGCCCCCGTCCTTTAGCACGAATGCGCAGAAAATAGGGACGCCCCAATTTAACCCTATTGGGAATCTCAATATTCAGAGCATCAAGCGCCGGATTGAACAGTTCTTCCATCCGTTTGGCGCGTCGGTGCACTTGCCTGGCCGTAGGCCGCTGTTCCGCTTTGGCCGCAAGCAAGTTATTCAC
>JAOZRC010000917.1 GCA_029940345.1 Desulfobacterales bacterium | reverse complement strand
ATGACTTACCAGGCAGATAAAGATCATTCATCCCATTTAACAAAAATATCCAGATGCACCCGTTTGCCGTTCTCCCACCGAACTGTAGATGGCGTAAACTTACTCTGGTTTTTATAGCCGTCAAAGTTTTTAAAACGTACATGTCCTTCGATAGCCCGGTAATCTGTTTTTTTCAATGCATCTTTGATCTTTACCGGGTCTGTGGACTGGGCGGCTTTGATGGCTCTGACAAGCACATGCATGGCGTCATAGCCGAAAATAATGCCGTAATGCATGGGTTTGTTAAAATTCTTCTTTACGCGATTCGTAAAATCAGGAGGTACTTTTCCCCACAGGGAGATCGCATACGTTCCCTCTACCACATCCGGGCCGGCGCGCATGAGAAGTTCCATTTCGCCCATTTCTTCGGAACCGATGAAGACCGTTCTATGCATGAGTCCCATGAGTTTGGCCTGGGTGAGCAACGTCGCCCCCTCGGATGCCGTGCCGACGTAAAAAACGATGTCCGCTTCAGCGTCCCTGATGCGTTTTAGCTGCTCGCGGTAGTCAGTGCTTCCGCGCTCGAACTTTTCCACCGCCACGGTTTTCACATCCCGCCACTCCAGTTCATCGACAGCGGTTTTGGTAAAAAGCTCCCCGTAGCCGTCATTGATGACCAGAAATGCGGCCGTTCGCGCATCAAAGGCCTTAAAAATTTTGGGCATGACCGCAGGGATCATCATTTTAACGGTGGGCCGCATGCGGAAATAGAATTCGTGCCCCGGATTGGTGACGCTGTCCAGAGCGCATTCAATTGTAATTCCTGGAACCTGGTGTTTGTCACACAAGGGCGCAATGGCGCTGCAAACCGTGCTGCAGTGATCTCCGAGAATCGCCACGACCTTATCTTCCGAAATCATCTTTTCGACGTTCGCAACCCCCTCATCCGGCGTGCATACACTGTCATATTTGGAAATTCCGATTTTATATTGTTTTCCGCCGATAGAGATTCCCTCTTTATTGATATCTTCAAGGGCCAGGAGAATACCACGCCAACCGTTATTGCCGTACTCGGCGGCCGCACCGGTAAATGGCGCCGTGTATCCGATCCTGATGATGTCAGTTTCAGCGGCAATTCCCGGAAATATCGGTAAAACCGAAGAAAGCAACGCTGCTAATAACAGGGTAAATGCCAATTTTTTAAAATTTTTCATCTTTCACCTTCCCCTTTTTTAGTGCCGGAAAGCGTCACCCCGCCGTCCGTTCTCAACCGTTCCGTCAGGGTTTCGGCTCATTATTCAGACAAAAGGCTCTGCACCCGCTTACCGTTTGACAAGCAGCACAGGTGTTACCGATCTGCGCATCACTTTCTCGGAAACCGCTCCGATACGGGCTCGAATAAAATTATTGCGGCCGTGTGAACCCATGACAATGGCGGAAACACCCTCCTCTTTTTCAACTTTCAGAATTTCCCTGAACGGATAACCTTTTTCGATTCTGATTTTGACTTCAAAACCGACGGCTTCCAGTTCAGCTACGACAGGCGCTAATTTTTCCTTGCGTTCCACTTCCAGCCTGTGTTCGGCTTCTTCGGCATCCTCATGGTACCGGGCATCCTGAAAATACGCGGCCTTGTGGATGGTTTCAAGAGTGTCCAGAACGCGCTGGTGGATAACGTTCAGAAGAATAATTTTTTCAGCGCCGGCGTTGTGAAGCTCTTTAAGATAGTCCAGACTCTTGCCGGCATTATCTGAAAAATCGGTTGGGTATAGTATGGTTTTAAACACCGGAATCTCCTTTTTTTAAAAATGTTCGCCGGTTGTCAGCCTGAAAGCGTTGGCTGATAACCGGTGGAAAAGATAATTTGTGGCTAAGTACTTGTCTATAAGTTTTCCAGCATCAGACCTCGGAGGTTTCAAAAACCTCGGAGGTCTTTGATAGAAAATTTTTTTCCAAGTACTTAACTGGCACCTTGATGTCACTTGCCGAAAAACAGATCCGGCAGGAATGTCACCAGGGACGGAATCAGGCACATCAATATGACCACAATAATGAGAATCATTACAAACCATATAATCTCTTTACTATAGGTCAGCGCATCCACATCGGCTAAGTGGCAGGTAATATAAAAGCCCATACCCACCGGCGGCGTAATCATGGCCAGTTGCAAAGTCAGCACCATCACCA
>JAOZRC010000222.1 GCA_029940345.1 Desulfobacterales bacterium | reverse complement strand
ACAAATCGTGATAGCCAAGTCTTCGGCAACTTTATAAAGCGTATCGGCCGCGCCTTTGAAATCAAAACGGTCGAGTTGACTTTCAAGAACGGCGGCTTTTTTATTTACAGCCGTACCTTTAACATCAGGGTGTGATTTGATCAAATCCAGGTATTGACATGCAGCAATACTGTTTATCGAAAGATGATCGGCGAATTCGTTAAGCAGCTCAGACAGTTCCGGTGTATCTTTCAGTTTGACAGGTTCGGTTTGCATTGTCCCGTCAATTTCCGGTGCGGACTCTTTTTCCAGTTGTTCGATGGATTCCAAGATAAGCTGCAAATTCTCTTCAAAATCTAAGAAGCTTTTTTCGATACGACCGTTTAACCCCTCTTTGATCTCTGCTTCCAGGTCCCCGGCCGATATGTAAAGTTGTGCCGCCGAAATATTTCCGGCCACCCCTTTGATTGAGTGGCATAGTTGCAGCGCCTTTTCCTTTTTATCTTTTTCCAACAGACCTCGTATCTCTTGCGCTGCGTTTGTATATTCTTGTGCAAATTGGTGCAGCAGCTTTTTTAAAAGCACAGCATTCCCCATAAGCCTTTTTAAAGCATCCTTGATGTCAATACCGGGTATCCGGTCTGGGAAAATGTCTAGTTGTGAGCGGCTATTTGCTATGGCCGACGTATGGTCTCCGGGAGTTGAAATACCTATTTTTGAAACCTTGGTTGAACCTTTTACGTCATTGATCAGATCAGTATCGGATGGCTTTCTTGCGACATTTATCCATTTGGCGAGTTTGGCAAACAATTTATCACTGTCGATGGGCTTTGCCACATAGTCGTTCATGCCTGCATTCATAAATTTTTCCTGATCTCCCTTTATCGCATGGGCGGTGATAGCGATAATCGGCAGCCGGTCGAATTTTTTATCTCCTCGAATTATGCGAGTCGCTTCGATTCCGTCCATTTCAGGCATCTGTATATCCATGAGAACCGCATCGAAGGTTGTCTCCCGAAGCGCTTCAACCGCTTCTTTGCCATTGGCAGCTAGCGTAACCTTCACTCCTTGGCTTTGCAATATCTCTGTCGCCACCTGGCGGTTGATCGCATTGTCCTCTGCCAGCAGCACTTTTGATCCGGCAATATGCTCTATGGGAATGGGTGCTTCCGATTGTGCCGCGTCACCGGGATCAAGATCGAACCAAAGCTCGAAAAAGAACGTTGTGCCGCCCTTGGGTTTGCTCTCCGCCATGAGTTTGCTGTCCATGATATTCAGGATTCGTTCACTGATGGTCAATCCGAGACCGGTTCCTCCGTATTTGCGGGTTGTCGAGCTGTCGGCCTGTATAAAAGGAAGCAATAACTTGTCCATTCGATCCGATGTGATTCCGATTCCGGTGTCTTTAATCGAAAATAAAAGTCTTGCCTGGTTTTTTCCTGTCTCGATAGCGGATATGTGGATACGTATTTCGCCCGCATCAGTAAACTTAACCGCATTACTGGTCAGATTTATAAGGATCTGGCCTAACCTGATCGGATCACCCATAAGCGAGGAAGGAACATCATCTTCAATAAATCCAATCAGTTCAATCCCTTTTTCGACCGCTTTTTCCGCAAACATATCTAAAATAGTGTCGACCAGATCAGGCAGTCGGAAAGCAGTATGCTCAAGTTCCAGCTTGCCGGCTTCAATCTTGGAAAAATCAAGGATATTATTGATAATCCCCAGTAATAGATGGGCCGAATCATTCATTTTATACAAATAATCCGACTGTTTTCCGGTCAACTCGGTTTTGAGAACAAGTTCGCTCAAGCCTAATATGGCATTCATCGGTGTCCTGATCTCATGGCTCATATTGGCTAAAAATTCACTTTTGGCACGATTGGCCCTTTCAGCCACGATCTTTTTCCGACGAAGGGCTTCAACACGCTTTAGTTCGGTAATATCGTGGAAGTTGGCAACCAAACCCGAAACAGCCGAATTGTCTAACAGGTTGTTAAAAATAACACTAAATATATGCCATGCACCGGTTTTGTGCCGGTATCGAAATTCTACAGGTCGGGCGATTCCCGTTATGTGAATGATCTTGGAAAATTTTTTTTTGACCCTTTTCAGATCGTCCGGATGAATGAAATCGAAAATCTTTCCACCGACGATTTCACGGGGTTTATATCCCAGGATTCTTTCTACGGAAGGGCTTTCATAGACAATTTCACCATCATTTTTCAGAATGCAGATAATATCCGAAACATTCTCAATCAGGGAACGAAAGTGTGCTTCACTATCCTTTAATGCACCCAGGCTCTGTTGCAGCCGTCCGGCCGTTTCATTAAATACGCCGGACAGTTTACCGAGTTCATCTCGTGTAGACACAGAAATCCGGGTATCCAGATTGCCTTTTCCGATCAGTTCCGCCTTTTCCATCAACACCCCTAAGGGCGCTGTCAGCCGCCGGGTCAAATACATCAAAATCAGGGCAAGGACAACAGAGCCAAGCAACCCTATAAGCAAAATGTAGGATTTCATACTATTCACCGGCCCATAGACTTCTTCCTCCGGATCAACGGCAAGAATGTACCACCCCCAGGGTTTGAAATAGCCATACATGGCTAAATAGTCGGTTCCATCGGAAGAAAAGGTGAGTTCTCCTTGTGGGACTTGCATCATTTCCTGGAACCAGCTCTCTTTGCTCACATTTATTTTCAGCCGAGACCTTTCCGGATGGACAACGATGTCACCCTTGCGGTCTGCAACAATTATATATCCTTTTTGCCCTATTTTGATGGTCAGCATGACCGCACCGGCATCTATTTTGGCTTTATACACACTGGCGGATATGTTTTCGAGGCCATACTGATGTAGAATATTTTCCTGTTCTTCAGCCGCCTTAACCGCTTCCGCCAAACGTGTTTCCAGCCAGGTTTCGGCAAGGTCAGTCAATGCGCTATGGGACAAATAATAGAAGGTTCCCGTAGATGCAACCAAGGCGAAGAACACCATCGGCAATGTGATCAGTAAAATTTTAGAATATATTTTCAATGCGTTAAAAGCTTTGTTTTTTCGTTAATTTGAGGATAAAGGGCCATGGAACTTTTCAGTTCGTGCCCGTAGTCCACAAAATTTTTACGAACATAGATCAGATTTATATAATATAACGGATAACTTGCCATATCTTCAAGAATTTTAAGCTGGGCATGTTTCCACAGATTCACCTGTTTTTTTGGATTTATTTCCAGTCTTGCCGCTTCGATTAACCGGTCTATCTGATCATAATGGGAAAAATTGGTGTCAGGCTTCAAACCGCTTTTCACAATACTTTCCGAATGGAAAAAACGGGTTAGAAAGATATCGGCATTGGGCCGCCAACTGATGTATAAAACGAGAGGGCTTTTGTCCTGGCGGATCAGCTTGTGCATTGTAGAATGGCCCACAACTTTTATCTTAAGGAGAATTCCGATTTGCGCAAGTTGGCTCCTTATGCATTCATGAGTTTTTTGGTGTGTTTCCAGTTCGGAACTGATTACATCCAATGCAAAGCCTTCCGGGTAACCCGCTTCGGATAGCAGTTTCAACGCTTTCAGGGGGTCTGACGCATAGTCCAGAAAAGCGGTTTTCACCTCTTTTTGGGAGAGTCCGCCGGGTAAAAAAGGCGCCGGCACTTGGGAATAAACCTCTCCGATCAATCCTTCTTCTGCGTTCAATTCTTCATCAAACAGCAACTGGAATTTCTTGCGGTCCAAACCATACGCAATGGCTTTGCGCACCCGGATATCATTCAAAAGAGGCACCTTGGTGTTAAAATGAATAGCAGCTATCTGGCCGACGCCAAACGTATCAACATTGATGTTTTTTATTTCTTTTATTTCCCGAATCCACGAGGCCTGGAGTGATCCTATGATAACTTCCAGGGAACCCTCTTTGAGACCGCTCATGCGTTTTTTTATATCAGGCATATATAACACTTCTACAAAATCAAGTTGCGGCGCACCCCGAAAATATTCCTTATGGGCCGCTAACCTGAGTTTTTTCCCTGGTTCATAGTTTTTATATCCGAAAGGTCCGGTTCCCACCGGATGCCTTTTATATTCTTTATCCCCCATGGATTCCAAGGCCTTTTTACTGACGATAAACCCGCCGGCATAATCAGTCATTTTCGGAAGAAACAGATTTTTAGAAAGCGGTTTTGCCAAGACAATCCGGACGGTGTAATCATCCACTCGTTCAAACGCCATATCAGCATAATCGCCTGAGTATGCGCAACGTTCGGGGTCCGCCGATTTTTCTAATGAATACACCACATCATCGGCAGTCAATTCATAAGGATCTGTGGAGGGTCCGGCTTGAAACATTACTCCTTTTTTCAACTTGAAAATCCAGGCCTGGAGACCGTTATAGATTTCAACATCCGGCATATTTTCAGCAAGGTCAGGTTCAATCACAGACACATTTCCCGGCTTGTATCGAAGCAGCCCGTTAAAAATCATATCCACCACCGCTCGTTCCTGGAAGCCTGAGGCAAAATGAGGATCCAGCGTGCCGGCTTCGGATGCACCTATAGCAATCCGCAAAGACGAACAGTAAGAGTCTTGCGTAGAAAAATTAAATGTTACCGCAAAGACAGACAAATACAAAAAGAATCTAGAAATTTTCATATCCTTAATTCCTCCTACTTTTTTACGGTTTTTTCTGTAATTATAGGATACAATGCCATGGTGGAAACCAGTTTATGACCGAAATCAAGATTCGATCGACGCGCATAACACTGCTTCGTGAGGTATAACGGATAGGCCACAACATCACTCAGAGTTCTGACCTGGGCCTGTTTCCATAGCTTAATCTGCTTTTCCGGGGAAATTTCCAACCGGGCGGCTTCGATCAAGGCGTCGATTTTAACGTAATGGGAAAAATTTGTATCCGGCTTTGAACCGGATACTACGATTGCATCAGAATGGAAAAAACGGGTCAGATACACATCTGCGTTGGGCCTCCAGGCAAAATAAACAACCATGGGATTCCGGTCCTTGCGGATCATTGCATGCATGGTCGAATGAGTAACGATATTTATTTTGCACTGAATGCCGACTTTTTTCAACTGTGCTTGCATAATCTCATAAGATCTTCGATAGATACGCTTTTCCGAGGAAGCTAGTTCCAGTGTGAAGCCATCGGGATAGCCTGCCAGAGCCAGTAGTTTTTTGGCTTTTTGTAGATCCGAAGCATAATCCAGTTCCAACTGTTCAACTTCCGCGTGGGTCATCCCACCGGGAAGATACTGCTCCGGTACGGGCGAATAAACTTTTTCCACCAATCTCCGGTTTGATGCTTGTATAAATGCCTGTCTATCCAAAGCATAAGCGATTGCACGACGCACCCGGATATCATCCAGCGGTTTCTGTGTCGGATTAAAATACAATGTCGCCACCTCCCCGACTCCGTGTATATCGATCACGATATCAGGTTTTTGCTCCATCTTTTCAATCCAACCCGGTTTGCCCGAACCCATGATCAAATCAAGGGTCCCTGCTAACAACCCGGCCTCTCTGTCCTTCATGTCCGGGAGAAAATGAATTTCCACACCTTCAAGCTTCGGCTTACCACGAAAATATCGTTCGTTGGCTTTTAAATTAAGCGTCCGGTCCGGATGGTAACTTTCGAACATAAACGCCCCGGTTCCGATAGGGTGTGTTTTATATTTTTCATATCCCAGGCTTTCAATGGCCTTTTTGCTGACAATAAACCCGCCGGCATAGTTGGTAATTTTCGGCAGAAACAGGATTGGAGAGAGCGGTTTTCTCAAGATTATTTTAAATGTGTAAGCGCCTGTCTTTTCAAAGGTCATGCCTGCATACCCTCCGGCGTAAGCGGAAAATTTCGGGTCAGCGGCTTTCTTTAAAGAATACACCACGTCGTCGGCTGTCAATTCATAAGGGGCTATTCCGAGCCCCGGATGGAACAAAATCCCTTTGCGCAGCTCAATCATCCAAATTTGCTTTCCGTTTACGATTTTAAATTCCGGGATGGCCTTAGCGAGATCAGGCTCTATTCTGGGTGCGTTACCGGGCTGATAACGGAGCAAACCGTTAAATATCATATCGGCCGCCGCACGGTCTTGTGACTGAGCCGCAAAATGAGGATCCAATGTTCCCATTCCGCTGACGTGCAAGCCGAAACGCAGCACCTGATCAGCCGATGAGCGGTCTGGCATCCCGAAAACAATGAAAAAGATGAATAGCAAAGTCAAACGTTTTGCGTTCATTTTTACTCCTTGTGGAATACTGTCAAAAATTGTTTGAATCAGAATTTACCAGCCAGATTTTAAAATGATGGTAAAATGCTCAAAATATTTTTAATGAAGTCCGCTTGCTAATCATGATGGTCATTGACAATATCTGATTGAACAATTGTATCACATAACCCTTGTATCGTAAATTCTTCTGCTGTGATATCCACTTCAAAGCCCAATTTCAGAGCAGTTTCCGTGGTAATCGGACCGATACTGGCAATTTTAACATCTGCCATAAAATCGTTTATTTTATCAGGTGGGAGCAAGGCGTGAAAGTTTTTGACTGTGGATGAGCTGGTAAAGGTAATCAGATCAACGGCACCCTTTTTAAGGGCGGCAAGCAATTCCGTCCTGGCGGTATCCACCGCCAGGGTGTGATAAACAGTTACCTCGTCCACTTGCGCGCCCATCCTGGTTAATTCAACCGGGAGAACCGAACGGGCTTCCTTGGCCCGGGGCAGCAGGATTTTGCATCCCTCGGTTTGTTCCTTACCAAAAGCGTCAACCACCGCTTCGGCCCGATAGGCGGAGGGGACGATATCACTGTTCAGACCGAAATCAGCAAGCCGTTTGGCAGTAGCCGGTCCGATGGACGCCGTTCGCACATGGCCAAGCGCGCGCACATCCAGTCCAATCTCAAAAAGCCGCTGAAAAAAGAAACTGACGCCATTCACACTGGTAAACACAATCCAGTCGTAGGATTCTATATTTTCCAGAGCATTATCCAACGGCTTCTGACTTTTCGGTGGGGCCACTTCAATCGTGGGACATTCCAGACAGGATGCGCCCAAGGCGGTCAACTGTTGCGACAGCGCACTGGCCTGCTGACGGGCGCGGGTGACCACAATTTTTTTGCCAAAAAGAGGCCGGTCTTCGAACCATTTCATCTGCTCGCGGAGTTCCACAACATGGCCGATAACAATAACCGCCGGTGCTTTCAATTTTGCGGCTTGTACACGTTGCTCAATATCTGTTAACGTTCCCACAACCGTGTGCTGCCGGTTGGTGGTTCCCCAGCGCACCAGGGCAACGGGGGTTTCGGAAGGCATGCCATTTGCAGTCAGATTGGCAACAATCTTAGGTAAATTTCTAACCCCCATTAAAAAAACCAACGTACCAATGCCTTCAACCAAAGCCGCCCAGTTTGTTCTTGTTTCTTTTTTGGCAGGGTCTTCGTGCCCCGTGATGAAAGCCACGGATGAATTATAGGCTCGGTGGGTGAGCGGAATGCCGGCATAAGCCGGTGCTGCGATGGCCGATGTAACGCCCGGAACGATTTCAAAAGCGATTCCTTGATTGATCAATTGTTCAGCTTCTTCGGCACCACGGCCGAAAATAAAGGGGTCACCGCCTTTCAAGCGTACAATGATATTACCGGACGCCGCTTTACGAACAATTAGAGCATTGATTTTATCCTGGGAAAGGGTGTGGTCGCCCCCTTTTTTGCCCACATAAATTAATTCAGCCTTGGCGGAGGCGTGTTTCAACAGTTCCGGAGATGCCAGATAGTCATAAATTATCACATCGGCCTTACGGATGCACTCCCGGCCTTTGATTGTTATCAGTTCCGGATCTCCGGGACCGGCACCTACCAGATAAACATTTGTATTCATTTATTATATCCTATTTCTTTGGAATTGGTGGATTTCGCTACGCTTCCCCCACTCTTTTTTGAAAATTTTCGACCTGTGCAATTGATTCAGAGTCCCATCGGGACGGCATGTTGGTACTAAAAACGATGAAATCAGTCGGAGCCTCATCGGGGCGGCATGTTCGTCATCGAAAATCGAATTG
>JAOZRC010000916.1 GCA_029940345.1 Desulfobacterales bacterium | reverse complement strand
CTACATGCTGATTCACACAAAAAGGTTACACTTCGATCAGACCATGATCCCATGTAACTTATTGATTTTATTGACCCGCACTATTTTGCAGGGACTACCCGCAGCCGCATGTGAGTGTGTAGCGCGGGAAGCTGTCCCGCGTCTGTTTACACGTAGGGGAGTAAACGATTACCTTGGTGCTTAAGAGAAAAAATGTAAACTGACTCATGAAAGATGCCGGGCTTTGTTATATTTTTTTAAGCAACTGATTTGCCGTTGTCAGCAACGGATCCCATGTCGGGCCAAAGGGGGGTGCATACGAAAGATCGGTCTGACTGAACGCTTCCACCGTCATCCGGTTGTGCAGCGCAACAGCCGCCGCATTGATCCGGTGGGCAACGCCTTCCTTGCCAACCATCTGAACGCCTAATAGCCGTCCGCTTTTTTTGTCGCCGATCATCTGAATCCGGATCGGCGTCGAACCGGGATGGGCATGGGCGCGTGAACGGGTTTTGATAACGACTTTTGCAGGATCAAAACCGGAATTTAGCGCCTCTTTGCTAGTTAGCCCGGTGCGCGCTGCTTCAAGATCAAACACCTTGAAGACGGCCGTACCCGCTATACCTGGAAGTTCAACATCCTTACCACAGATATTGTCAGCAACCGCCCAGCCGCCCCGGTTTGCCCATAGTGCCAGCGGTATCCATGTTTTTTCACCGGTCACCAGGTGATAGGCATCGGCACAGTCTCCGGCCGCATAAGTGTTTTCATCAGATGTTCTGAGTTTTCGGTTTACGGCAATCGCATTGTTCACACTAAGGTCAATGCCGGCATCGGCGGCCAGTTCACTGTTCGGTTTTATTCCTATGGCAACGATCACTATATCGGCTTTAAGGGAAATATCCGGACATATCACCTTCATCCGGCCATCTTCTGACTCGATTCGCTCTATCCGTTGACCCGCATGCAGGCTGACATTATGCGATTCAAGTTCTTCCCTGACCACATCCGATAATTCCGTCGCCATCCACGGCAGAAGCACCGCACCCGGTTTGACCATAGCTGTTTCTATGGATATAGCCCGCAACGCCTCACTCATTTCAAGGCCGATATAGCCCATGCCGATGATGACCGCCTTTTTTACTTGATGGGCTTTCATGTACGCCTTGATCTTACGGCCATCATCCAGGCTTTTCAATGCCTTGACACCCGGCAGATCGAATCCGGGAAGATCGGGTATGACCGGTGAACCGCCTGTGGCAATTAAAAGCTTGTCATAATCGAATTGAAATGGTTTTCCATCTGCGGTGACGCCGGTGACGATTCGGCCCGTCGGATCAAGCGCTTCGGCGCAATGGCCTGTCAGCACGTTGATTCCCTGTTTTTCTCTGAAAATGTGTGCCTGTCGCACAACCAGGTCATCTATGGGCCTGTCCGGTTCTGCAATATTATAAGGCATCCCGCAGGCGCTGTAAGAAACATCTTCGGTTTTTTCTAAAACGATGACTTCCAGATCAGGCCGGTTTCTTTTGGCTCTGCTGGCGGCGCTCATACCGGCGGCGTCTCCGCCGATTATCAAAAATTTCATAACTGATTCTCCTTCTGTATCCCTTTATACGTTACTCCGCAAAAGTAACCTAAGCAAAACGGTTGTCCGCCTGCACCTTCTGCGATTGCCCCTTGACCCGCTCCAGCCAGCCGATCCGATCTACCGGATGGTGATCGAACTCCGGTGTGTACGGTTTGATATCTA
The DNA here is from genome assembly GCA_029940345.1 of Desulfobacterales bacterium. Lineage (GTDB taxonomy): Bacteria > Desulfobacterota > Desulfobacteria > Desulfobacterales > JAUCGF01 > JAUCGF01. The sequence continues at coordinate 446 of JAOZRC010000916.1, read as the reverse complement.
AAAGCGGCGTATCATTTAGGATATCAATATTTTCGATGTGCAAGATGTTTTTATCCCGTGATAAGAGCCGTACAACTGAAATCCCAATCGCATTGGGACGTTTGGGTGCCCTGGTGGAAAATAGGCCATGCGGTTGGGTATCCATAAACGGCGTTGCCATGAGCTTGTATTTCGTAGCCTTATGAAAATGATAGAGCAAAATAATGTGGGAAAAACCCTCAAGGTCGGTGAGTCCCCTGGCGTACTCGGGATTCACTTCGACCCGGCCGCGGACGCCTTGTGCGCCGGTCGGCTGAATCGGCATTCCTTTGATCGAATTAAACGGGCTGTGAATGATCCCGATAGGTTGATAAACAATATTCAAAATACACCTTCAACTTTCTGCCTTAGGAACGGGGACGAAATAACTTTCCCATTCCGGAGTGCAAACTTCAGTTTGCGATGCA
>JAOZRC010000221.1 GCA_029940345.1 Desulfobacterales bacterium | reverse complement strand
CTTTTTCGATATGTTCATTTACAAATTTTTGTAGGGTGGGTGGAGAGCAACGGAAAGCCGTGGGTTCCGTTGCTCTCCACCCACCCTACATTTAAAATGTGTAAACCGACAAATGAAGGATGCCGAAACTATTTGAAAAAAGTTTTAGATCAAGACCGTTTATCTGATCGGAGGTTATTTGAGTGAACTGAACATAAGCTTTTTTGCGCTAATTTTTAGGGTTGCAAAAACAATCAAAATAATAGATACTTGTCCGAATCAGCGGATGATCATCGTTTCGTCCGGGCGGGTTTGCTTTGATGTAAAGCGGAAAGCCGTTCCGCTTTGCCCGCATAAGAGGAACAGCTTTACGTTTAACATAATCAGACGGAATGATTATAAACGGCCTGATTGAATTAAAAGAGGCCAAATGCAAAACAAAAAATTGTTACTGATTTCTTTGGGCATATTCATGTTTGTATTGATGTTGAATTATTCCTATCTGACCAAAATGAAGAAAAACAGATCATGGTAGTTGCCAGGTGGAAGTGGTGAATTATGCAACACTTCCGCGTTCGGAAAGAAAATCCAAACGGCTGTTTGATAACCGGCCGTAATAGTTTTGCAGCAAAAAATTAACCATTATTGAAAAATCATTACTATAACTTAATACTTAAAGGAGGAGTTTTTAATGTTAACCAAAGCTTTTATACCGTACAAGGGCTATTATAGCACCCCATTTGTAAAATGGCAGGGCAGTTTGGCCAATGAAAATTCGATTGTGTTAGGCGCGGCCACTGCCAAGCGCTGGATAGCGGAAAAAAAATGGGATTCTCAACTGTTTGATTATCTCTATTTGGGGATCACTATCGGCCAGAAGCATATCTTTTACGGCAGCACCTGGGCGGCCGGCATGATGGGCATTGGCCATGTTCCCGGTGTGACGCTTGGCCAAGCGTGTACGACATCCACCACATGTATCTTTCAGACTGGTATGGCCATTGAAAACGGACTGTTTGACACCGGGTTTTGCCTGATGACCGACCGTGCATCCAACGGCCCGCACACGATCTGGCCCAATCCCAAAGGGCCCGGCGGCGAGGTGGAATCGGAAAACTGGATGATGGATAATTTCGGTAAAGATCCCTGGGCTGGCGCCGCTATGATTCAAACCGCGGAAAATGTTGCCAAAGAGGCCGGTATCACCCGCGAACAATGTGATGCCCTGGCGTTGCGACGCAGTGAGCAGTACAGTGATTCTTTGGCTGATGACCGCGCCTTTCACAAAAAATTTATGTTTCCCGTTGAAATCGCAGTTTCCAGGAAGAAAAAAATTTTGGTGGAAGCCGATGAGGGCATTTTTCCGTCCACTAAAGAAGGTTTGGAAAAGTTGCGGCCAGTGCTTCCGAACGGTGTACTCACGTTTGGCGCCCAGACCCATCCGGCAGATGGCAATGTCGGCGTGACAGTGACTACCAAGGAAAAAGCGCAGGAACTGAGCGCTGATCCCAATGTCGAAATCCAGATGCTTTCTTACGGTTTTACCCGTGTTAAAAAAGGTTTCATGGCCACTGCCCCGGTTCCCGCCGTCAAAATGGCGCTGCAAGACGCCGGTATCACAATCAACGATGTCAAAGCGATTAAAACCCATAACCCGTTTGTGGTTAATGATATTTACTTTGCCAATGAGTTGAATATTGACGCTGATGGGTTTAACAATTTTGGCAGTTCATTGGTTTACGGCCATCCCCAAGCACCCACGGCCGGTCGCTGCATTATCGAAGGCATCGAAGAAGTCGTCCAACTCGGCGGCGGATACCTTCTTTGGGGCGGTTGCGCTGCCGGAGACACCGGCGCCGCATTGGTTTTGAAAATAAACTGCAAATAACATGGCTGAATTTTGAAACGTGAGGCGTAAATTCACGTTTTACGCTTCACGGCCAAACGGGAAAAATTGTAGGGTGCGTTAGGCGTCAGCCGTAACGCACCAAAATCTGATTTTTTAATATTAACATGGTGCGTTACGCTCCGCTAACGCACCCTACATTTTGGGTAGTTTATTTTTCGGGAAATCCTTTATTACTTAATTCCGCGTATGAAAGGTTCATGACATGCACCATTTTCAATATCTCACCCCCCAATCTGTTGATGAAGCAATCTCCTTATTGGAATCCCACCGCACTAGGGCGCGTTATATCGCCGGCGGCACCGATATGATTGTCAAGATCAAAGAGGGGAAAGCAGCGCCGGATTACCTGGTTTCGTTAAAACATATTCCGGAGCTTGACCGGCTAGTGTATGACCGGGAGACTGGCGAATTGCATATCGGCGCGTTGGTAACCCATCGTATGCTGGAAACATCAGATATGATTCGCCGCCATTACCCGATTATTTATGACGCGGTTTCCTGCATCGGGTCTGTCCAAATCCGTAATGTGGCGACCATTGGCGGCAATATCGTCAATGCCGTACCTTCAGCGGATGGCACAATTCCCCTGATTGCACTGGATGCCAAAATTCACATTATCGGTCCTAAAGGGGAACGCCAAGAGGAGCTTCAACATTTTTTTCTTGGGCCGGGACAAAATATACTTGATGAAGGCGAAATTCTGACCCGTTTTATTGTGCCACCGCTCTTGCCGCATACCGGCAGCGCTTATATAAAATTAACCCGGCGGGAGGCCATGGAACTCCCTATTCTCGGCGTCGGTGTCATAATCAGTCTGGATGACGACAAAACGACTTGCACCCGTGCGCGTATCAGCTTAGGCGTGGCCGCGCCCACCCCGATTCGTGCGCTTTCCGCTGAACGCTTTCTGAAAGGCAAATCATTGGACGATACGGTTTTGGAAGAAGCCGGCCAAATTGCCTCCGAGGAGTCCCGCGTTCGGGACAGTATCCGTGGGGAGGCCTGGTACCGGCGGGAAATGGTGCGCGTGCTGGTGAAACGGATGGCCAAAAGATGTCTTGAACAGATTAAAACCGAACAGCCCTGAAAACAGAACGATGTTGACTCTGTAATCATTGTCCTTTTTACACCTGTGGAAGTTGAAAAAAGATTGGCAAAAGATAGTATTGCAAAGGTAAAAGTTATTGTATGTGTTATCGGATGGACATAACAGCTTGATATTAAATCATGCCAATCATACTATTTACTGCTCAACGCTATTGGCCTCCGCTTTGATTTAACCGGCAAACTCTTTAGCCAGATTACTGTCAACCACATACATACACACTTCACGGGCACCTTGATTGGTGTAGCGAAATTTTTCGCACAAATTATCAATTAAAAACGTGACATCATTGCGGATGCGTTTATCATACGCTTTAAACGCGTCGGTGTCGTAGTCTTTAATTGCGCGTCGAAAATTTTCATTTTCTAAAAAGGGGTCCAGCGCCTTTTCTTTTAAATTACGGATATATTGCTCGTGTAACAGTTCATAAAGATTGGTTTCCGTAATGGGCTTGCCCTCCAGCATGATTTCCTGGGTAAGCGTTCGTGATGTGTACTCTTTCTGCGCCTCTCCACGAAATTCCTGGCGTTTGGCACTACTGGCTTTGGCACCAAGCAAGCGATTCTCAATGCTTTCAAAAAACGCATCTGTGATTTCGATTTTTTCGCCGGTGTAATTGCAGGTCTGCACAGCTCCGCTTTCAAAATTGATCGCAAACAGGTAATTTTGAATATCCCGGGAAATACGTTCTTCATTATAGTAGTAGAGCGATTCCTTGACTTCCTGTAAAATGGTGTAATTATACATCTTTAGTAGCGAATCAAGAAAACCCTCCGGAACATCAGCGCTTAAATCCTTCGCGTATTTCGTAAAAAAATCACGCAAATTGGCCATATTGACAAGCTTACTTTCTTGCGCGAACGGGGAATAGAACGCATTAAATATCTTAATGGCGTCCCGTCCTGAAAAGCCTTTATCGCCTTCTGATTCCGCTTCAGCCAGAATTTTGCGTCGCACTTTGGCAGTGAAATCTTTATAATCCTCTTCGGTCAGCCAAGGCGGAATATAACCGGTGTAAAGTTCCATTTTCAATAGTAACAGGTTTTTATCACAGTAAAGTTTATATTTCGACGGATCGCCGATCCATGCTAAGATCGCTTTCGATTTCGTGTTCAAACGGGTGGAAATAATCGTCCTGGCAAAATTATGCAACACTCTGGGAAGAAAGCTTTCATCAATATGTTTACCGAAAATATCACGATAAATCTTCACCTCCGTATTAATATCCAGCACATAAGGAATATTGATATACTCAATCCGATCCGAGAAAGACTGAAAATCCTTAATACTCTTCTTATCTTCCGGATTCATCAGCGCCATAAGCAGCGAATTCACATTCTCTTCGACATCTTCCACTTTGTGCAAGCCTTCGCTCACAATGTTATGCAGTTCGATCAATCTCTCAATGTTATGCGATTTTATATCCATCAGGGCGTAAACGCCATTGTTAGTTTTCGCATACCTGGAAAAAATGTATTTCACCTGATTGCTGTCTTTGAGCAGGCTGTTAATCCGGTTCTGAAGCATGGCGTTGGTCAGAATAACCTGCCGTATCGGTTTGTCGCCGGGATTAAAAACACTGATACCTTCACCGAGACGTCGATTGAAACGAAAAGGCTGGGCATAGAGCATTTTAAACACTTCCAAAGGGCTTTTTAAGGTGTGTAAAAGCGCTTGGTACAGGGAACTGCATATCGTGCAAGGATTGTCCTTAAAAACCCATTCGTACTTTTTTTCGGTAAACAGTTTCCATTTGAATTCATCATTGGCAAACAATTCGTCAAAAAAAGAACGGCGGTGATTTTTGGGAATCAGCAGAATCGGGTTGTCATGGCTGGGGCAAGGAATCTCGATGTACGTATCCGTTGCCCGAATGGTGTCCTGCGCTTTAAAATAGTTCATTTGTGCTTTTTCCGGAACTTCCAACGCCTGGCACAATTTTGCCACCAAGGGCGTGGTGGCTTCATGCACCGGTATATCCCCTAACGCTTTGCGATCCAAACGCCAAACCGCTTCATGCCGCAACCCCTCGCCGGTGTTGGCATACGCTTCGAATTTCATCAGCAGGTTATTCAAAAAGGTGCTTTTACCGCACCCCGGGGGGCCTTCAAAAATATAAATTTTATTTTGCTGGGTTCCGCGTGTAAAAGATTCCACCTGTTTGATCAGGCGGTTCGCAAAAAGACGGTCGGCAAAAAAAGGATGGTCCGAATCTTCAACAAAAAGACGGGTACAATCATAATCGACAAAATCAACTGATTCAGGATCATCCTGATACTCATCTTCACCCTTTTCCACATAATTTAGCACCATATCGTGAAAAATCTGGAAAACATTGCGCATCACCACAGACGGGTTAGAAGCCACTTTCCCGATAAATTGCTCAAACGGAATCGGTGTTTGCAGACCCGGTTCGTCCATACTACGATTCAGCAGTTGCATCGCTTTGTTGATATTTTCCATAACCACCTCTAAAGAAAATTACAAATAACGTAATAGTTCACCGCAAAGTCGCAAAGGACAGTATTCGTAGGAGTGCGAAAATCTTTTTTCGCCCTACCGCGAGCGAAGCGAGCAGCACAGCAAAGGCAGACTGCCAGATTCGACTGCTCCCTACAAATTTTCGGTGAACTATTACCAAATAACAAATAAATTACAATAATCAAAAAACAAAATTGTAAACAATTGATTTTAAATCATATCAGATGCTTGAATTCCGTCAAATCCGTTTCTTCGATAGTTTGCGATTTTTCATCGTATATAACACCCGCTGCCATTTCACCACCCTTTCAACCGGTTCATCCGTCGCCGAAGCGGGCATCGCCATAAGGCCTTGTTTGCTTGAGGCGGATTCAGGGACAACCTCGCTTGTTTCCAGGTTAACTTCAGCGCCCCAGAGATATTCGATGCCCATCAGCGTATTTTGAATGAATTCATTTACTAATGGTTTGTCTTCAAAACGATGTTTCAAATACAAAGCACCATTTTCAGATTTATCCGCATCTGTTTCAATGAATGGCGGGTGATAGAGTGAATCTGAAACCATTTTGCGATAATCTTCCAACTTACGGCTTTTCACATAATATTCCCATACCATTTTCGCTTTATTTAGCCGCTTGCCTGCCACGAACAAATTGTGTTCGGTGATGAACTCCTGTTCCAAAAAGCGGTTGATGAACAGGTAATCACAGTAATCTTCGCGCACTTTAAAAATAAATTCTTGCCCCTGGCCGGTGTCAGCGTCATAATTTTTACGTTTTTCAGCATCTTGAATTTGCCTGAATTGAAAACTGTAACAGCCTTTATCAGCCATCTCTTCAATATAATAGAACATACGCATTCCCAACGCATAAGGGTTTAAGCCCACGCGAGGCATGGATGTCACACCGGCGTTCACACGGGCGAATTCAACTTCATGCCCTTTGATGCGATCATCCTGAAGGAATAATGTTTCATGCCAGTAACTGGCCCAGCCTTCATTCATTATTTTAGTGCGAATCTGCGGTTGGAAAAAAAGGGATGTGCTGCGCACCACTTGAAGCACCGATTTCATCCACTCATTTTTTTCTTTGTTTAAGAATTCGGAATTTTCAAGTAAAAATTGGAGTAAATCGCTTGTCTTTGGGGATTTTTTCTCCAAGCTTTTTTTATAAACGGATCTGAATTCCGGATACTTGGCATCTGTTTTCTTAAAAAAGGTCTCCTCCGCCAAATCACCGTATTCCTTGACGCAAGCGTTATAGCGTTCAATTTCCTTAATATATTTGTGTACTTTCCCTTTATATAAGGATTGTATGAAGACATCAAAGTAGTAATCCAGCTGGGGGGATAAGGTCGATGCAGGGGGACGATGAAAACAGGAGAGGGCGTCGTGATAGTTGACTAAATTATCAATTCCCCGGGCGAATTCGATAACATAATCTGTCCAGCGACCTTTTTCAGAGCGGAGTTGGGCAATTAAACGCTTATCGGCCAACGCCTGGCCAGTGAAATCGTATTCCCAAGTGTGTCTGTAAAACAGGTTGTTCTGAAAAAAATCAATATGGCCAATCACATGATAAAAAATCATCACATTCAGCCAGTCCGGATTGTTGTCATTGTAAAATGATATGGCGGGACGCGTGTTGATAACCGTTTCATACGGATTGGAAGGATACAGTTCATACTTGCCTTTTTCTTTGAGAACTTCCACATCATGAACCCAATAGTCATAGAGCGTCGGAATCATAATCTTGGGCGACAGCTCCAATAAATCCCGGTTGGTGACAATATATTCCAGGGTTTCGTCCTCAAAGCGCAACCCGGCGTCGCGGGCTCTGGCTTTGCATCCTTCCATAATTTTTTTGGTGTGCTGATTGATCAGTTCCATAAGAGCTTATCCCTGATTTTTTCGACCTGTGCAATTCATTCAGAGTCCCATCGGGTCGGCATATTTGCAGCAACATAACGGAATATGCGCAATTACGCTACAAATATGCAGCTCTACGGAGCTTATGAAGAATATTTCATTTTAATTGCACAGGTCAAATTTTTTCATTAAATAACTACGTCAAGCATTTATATTATTTGATTTTCAGCAGTGGCATATATTTACAATTCACTATAACATAATAAAGGCTGACTTTCAACCTAATAAAGCCTTTTGCAATGCTAAGGAATAAGGACATCCTTCATGTGCCAGTTTGTACTTTTTTGCATTCAGATGTCAGGAATCAGGCTGGCGCACCCTGAAACCTGAAAACTGATATCCGGTTTCCATCACAAAAAAGTGTAGGATAGCATGACATGGAATGGTATATTTATTTTCGGAATTCACCTTATTCCATCCACCTATTTTTTAATAACAAAAGAGTGCTGCCAGGCACCCCATTGATCCATGCTGATCAGATTCCCCGGCCCGCCCCGCTTGCCATGCGCCGCCTTCACCAATAAACGTTCCAGCGGGTTTAATTTGTTCATATCAATTTTTGAATTTCACCGGTTTTGATTTTCGGATGCCAAGGGGATGTGCATTTTCATCCGGCGGTCCGCCCCGCATCGCGACATCGCCGCGCGTAACGCTGGCGGAATGGCAGGAATCGGACACAAAGATCACCTGCTGCG
>JAOZRC010000220.1 GCA_029940345.1 Desulfobacterales bacterium | reverse complement strand
ATAGATCGGCGGCCAAATATGAAATTCACGCAGAAAACAGTAAAATCGGCGTTATCGGCGACAATGCTGCCATCCGGGGCGGTATAAAATTTTAAACATCCTTCTTTCGGCGGTTTACAAACTCAAGGAGTGCTAAACTTACAGTTTAGCATTTTGGGTTACCAATTTAACGCTGGACAAAAATCGGGTTTCTTCAGGCTTTCAAACAATCAGTTTCACAAGAACAGAGTGGGGAGACTAATACATCATCGCATATCGCCGAGAAACCCGATTTTTTAAGCTGTCCCACCTTATGTTGGTAGCCGCATTTTGCGTCCACCCGCATAAAGTGGAACAGATTGAATGACTTGTTTTTTATGAGATATGGCCTCGGAATGATTGGCGAAACACTACGCAAGAGCGAATTTCAATCCCGTTTCCTTATTGAGTGTTGAAAGTTCGATGTTGAATGTCAGACGTTCGGTCAGGAGCGACCCGTTTAAACGGAGGTTTATGTAATGGAAAAATTTTTGCCCATCGGAATCCAGGATTTCGAGCAGATGATAACGGGAAATTTTTATTATGTGGACAAGACCCGGTATATCCATGAAATGGTGCGGCCTCCCCAGGCATTTTTCTTTCTGGCAAGGCCCCGGAGATTTGGGAAATCACTGATGGTTTCGACTTTGGATTACCTGTTCCAAGGGAGGAAGGATCTGTTTGATAAATTGTATATGGGGTGTGTGGAACGGGAATGGAAATCCCATCCGGTGGTGAAAATCGATTTCAACATGATCAATTTCACATCCCCTGGAAAACTGGATGAAAACCTGCTCTCTTTTCTGCACCGGCTCGGTTCCGAACACGGTATCGACAATGCGATTCACTCCCTTCCCGAAGCGTTTGCGCTGACAATCATCGGGCTTTTCCGGAAATATAAGGAAAGAGTCGTTGTACTCATTGATGAATACGACAAACCCATCATCGATCACATCGGCCGGGGTGATGAACATTCTGAGATCGCCAAGGGAAACAGGGACAAACTGAAACAGTTTTTCGGAGTCCTGAAAGGCGGGGACGTATCTGCGGCGCTGCGGTTTGTCTTTATTACCGGCATCTCGAAATTCGCAAGAGTCAGTATTTTTTCGGATTTGAACAACCTGAACGATATCTCCATGCAGGAAAGGTATGATGCCATCCTGGGATATACAGCCGACGAAATAGAAAGAGTGTTTCGATGTCAAATCGAAAGTATAGCGGCCGAACAAAATCTGGAAGCCACCGTGATTTCGGAACGAATTGCTCTCTGGTACAATGGGTACCGATTCACGGAAAACAAGCAAAAAGTCTATAACCCATTTTCTGTTGTCCGATTTTTTGATTCCGGCCAATTCGAAAATTACTGGTTTGAAACCGCGACGCCGACTTTTCTGCTGAACCTGATCCGGGAAAGGGATTACCCGGTTGCGGATATCGAGGGAATGCGGCTTCCGAAAGAACTGTTTTCGGTTTATGATCTTGATTATCTGAGCCTCGAACCGCTCCTGTTCCAGACTGGCTATATCACGATTACGGATTTTGCGGATGGAATGTACCGGATGGGATACCCCAACCAGGAAGTAAAGACATCGTTTCTCTCTTATCTGCTGAACGATTTTGTCCGTATACGGGATTTGAAGATGATCGGTGCGTATAAGCGACTATACCGGCATCTGAAGAACAAAGAGATAAACAGGTTTATGGGTGTCGTGAAAAGTATTTTTGCGTCGATCCCCTACACCCAGATTGCCAACCGGGACGAAGCATATTACCACACGGTTTTTTATCTCATGCTTTCGGCGTCGGGCGTGGACGTTGATACGGAAGTGTTGAGCAGCGCCGGCCGGCTCGACATGACAGCCGGGTTTTCCGACAAAATCTACATCATCGAATTGAAGTGCGGTCGGAGTGCGGAAAAAGCAATTGCGCAGATCATGAAAAAACGGTATTATGAAAAATATCTGCATTCGGGCAGGGAAATTTTTCTTATGGGAATCAATTTCGATACGTCCGGGCGCACTATCGGCAATTGGAAATGGGGAGCGCTGAAGGATTTTCAGTAGATATTTGTCCAGACCGGGAATCGGTGCCAGAATCGTAGGAACTTGTTAAAACAGAAAGCTCAATATTGACGCGGCCAGGCTTATGCAATAAGTTATCCAGAGTTCAGGACATAAACCGGGATATTTTGTAAAGAGATTCAGGGGGATTTCAATAATGGCGCAATTAACTCTTAACCTGCCGGATAGTCTGGTGGAACATGTAAAATATTTTGGCCAGGCCACACATAGAGATGCTGAAGCGATTTTGGCCGATACGCTGGAAATGATGTGGCCGGCATGGGAAAATTTGCTGAATCAGGATATTTGTCCGCCTGTGACAAGCCTTTCCAATTCGGAAATCCTGAAACTGGCAGATTTGAAAATGGATCCGGTTCAAAACGATCGACTGGGTGCGCTTCAGTCACAGGGAAAAATATCGGGGCTGACTGCTGCCGAACAATTTGAACTCCTGGTGCTTATCCATCTTTACCTGATTGATCATCTTCGGAAATCTGAAGGACTCGCTGAAGCCGTACACCGAGGTTTGCGGAAGCCGTTGCCGTCATGACGGTTACCGAATTTATCCGCCAACTGGTGAAAGAACGGGCGAGGAATCGTTGCGAATACTGCCTGTGTCATCAGGATTATGTCTTGGGCAGACTTCAGATTGATCATGTGTATCCGATTGTCAAAGGCGGTTCGGATACAGAAGGCAATCTATGCTTGGCGTGTGAGTTGTGTAATCAGCATAAATGGACAAAAACAGGGTATACAGATCCCCGGACAGGAAAACGTGCAGCTTTGTTTAATCCTCGAAAACAAAAATGGACTGAGCATTTCACCTGGAGTGCGGATGGAATAAAAATCATCGGTCTGACGGGTTGTGGACGTGCTACGGTCAATGCGCTAAAATTAAACAATAACCTGGCTGTCACCGCCCGTCGGAACTGGGTTCGTGCGGGATGGCATCCGCCGGTCAGTCATTATGAACGGCTTTCCGCTCAATGATGAAGCCAACGCGGAATCGCTTTCTGGGCTACCAACATAAGGCGGGACACATTCAAATCAGTTGCTCGTTACGAGGCTCTGCCTCGTAACGCACACTGGCAGGCTCTGCCTGCTGCAACGGCGTGTTGCGCAGGAGGCAGAGCCTCAGATTACCCGTTACGAGGCGGAGCCTCGTAACGAGCGGAAGTGTCCCGGCTTATGTTGGTAGCCGCTTTCTGCGTTACATTTCACCGCATCAAACAGCCTGATACAGCACCCGGATATGGCTGTCAAGATTACGTTGAATTACTGGAATATCCGGTGCCTTCGGATGATAAGCGGTAATAAGGGCTGTTGCCAATTCATATAAGTCGGCCTCCGACTGAGAAGCTAAATATTCATGAAACTGAGGAATGAATGCATCGGTGATTTGATTCTCTGTTGATTTGCGAGCCAACCCGCTGAAAAATCCTTTCAGAGTACCCAAAACAGCACGATCGCCCGCCCACGCAATTTCACCCACACCATCAAGTCGGTCCAATCGTATTCGGATGGAGAGATTCAGCAGAAACAGAAGTAACGCTTCCATCCGAATCTCGTCAGATTTCTGACTCCCATTGTCATAATCAAGCATTGCGGCATATTGTCTTACGGTGACAAGTTTGACTGTCAGATCATCGTGTTCTGACTTCAGAATAAAGTCACCAGCGCCATGATGCCAGGGGAAAATCTGTTCAAACGTGTCGATATTGTAGTAGCATGTCAAAACTTCAGCCGCCTTGGTGTAAAGTTCTATGATCCGATCGTCAGGAAGAAATCGGGGGCCTTGTTTCTGATCCCATACAATGATGCCTGATTTTCCGTTTGGTTTATGGCTTAGATGAAATTCATCATAGCCGTCTAACCATTCGGCAATAACGATGCCAATTGCTCTATTCCCATTATGAATAGCTATTTCCCCTTCAAGGTAAACTTCAGGAAGAAAATGAAATGGAAAGGTGTGGTTCAAATAGCGTAGCGCAGCATATTCCTGGTTGATGCCGTTTAAACCGGCATCGGAAATGGCAACGTTAAGCGCAAAACAGAAGTGTTGCGTTTTTATATCGACTTCAAGACGCGCAGGATGATAAAATGCGCCGTGTTTTTCCTGGATGATGCGAATCGCATGAATATCATCCGGTGTAATTGACACATCCGGATTAAGGTCGTTGCCGCTTTTTAAATGTGAGGCGATCGGCTCCAGGAGGTTGCTATACCTGTCTTTTTCCAGGAAAAGACGAATCGCCTCAAAATATTCACAGTAGGTGATTACATCAGCAGGACGGTTAGCGGCTTGATTGCGGCTAGATGGCAGGTGCGTCTGCCAGATAGCATCATAAGGAGTGACAGGCGTAATATCCTCGGCTATAAAAAATTGAAACGGCGGCACGTAAAATTTCCGTATTTACCTGTGATCATTAATTTCATTAAGAATTTCCGGGGCGACCACGTACCCAACCTGAACGGCTTTATCGCAATGTTCGATGGCCTTGGCATATTCCTTTTTTTCAAGATAGCCGATTGCCAGATTGTTGTGCGCAACGGCAAAGTCGGGCTCAAGCTTCAATGCTTTCAGGTTGGCCTGGATGCTTTCATCCACTAATCCTTTCATCAAATACGCATTCGCTAAAGTTGTATAGGCTTGTACAAAGTTGGTATTATAAACAATCGCTTTTTGAAGATTGCGGATGGCGTCGTCAATATTGCCTTTTTGCAATTCTACAAAACCGATATTGCCGTATCCTTCCGAAAAGCCGGCCCTTGATTTGGTAGCCAGTTTGTTATACTCTAGGCAACCATCCAGATCGCCGCTCTGCAAACGGATTCCGCCCAATTGAACATACGCTTCAGCGAGTGAGGGGCTGCAACGAATCGCTTCGTGCAACTCCTTTTCAGCTTCGTCATATTTTTTTTGTCCTAATAGCGCAACCGCCAGGTTGTAACGGGTTGTTCCGCATTCCGCATTTGATATTAAAAGGGCTCGTTGTTGGTTGATGTATTCATCGGCATTTTTCGCTTTTTCCATAATTAATTCTGATCCTTTAAGGTAGTTTTTTTATTTTTACAAATATATTTAAAATACTATTTCCAATTATGGTAATATAAGGATTAATAAAGTTTGTTGTCAAGTGAATAAAATAAAATTATTCTTTTGACGTGTCATTATATTGATTGATTTCTTATTCAACAAGACATTTCTTTTTTCTTGACACTGCTTGCAACTATTTTTTATAATTAAAAATTACTTAACGAATACGAAAATAAATAAGATAAAGAAAGGGGAATACATGGAAGCAGGTTGTTACACCGCAATCGTAACTCCGTTCAAAGGCGATGCTGTGGACTATGAAGGACTGAACGCCCTAGCCGATTTTCAAATCAAAAACAACATCACCGGCATATTGGCAGTGGGAACAACCGGTGAAAGTCCGACATTATCCTGGGATGAACATAATAAGGTGATTGAAAATATCGCTGCTAAAACCAGGGGGAAATGTGTTTGCATTGCCGGCGCGGGCAGCAATAATACAGAGGAGACCCTGGCTGCGACAATGCATGCCGCTCATTTCGGGGCTGATGCGGTGCTGCTGGTCGATCCGTATTACAATGGCCCCAGCTCCCTGGAAATTCGTAAAGAATATGTCGAACCCGTAGCCAAAGCCTTTCCGGATATGGAAATTATATCTTATGTGATTCCGGGACGCACCGGCGCTCAATTATTGCCTGAAGATCTGGCGATTCTGAATCGGGATTTTAATAATTTCAATACCGTCAAAGAAGCGACGGGTAACATAGAAAACATGCAACGTACAAGGGAATGTTGCGGTGCTGATTTTGATATTTTTTCCGGCGATGACGGCATTACCGCCAAGATAATGACGGATAAAAAAATACTGGCCAAAGGGGTTATTTCGGTGGCATCCAATATTTTTCCCGCCGCTGTCACTGAAATGGTGCGTTTATTTAACCAAGGCAACCTTGAACAAGCGTTGAAATCAGAAGCTGCGCTGAAACCGATATTCGACATCATTATGGTGATAACCACCGAAACAACCCCTTATGGAGATGTCAATTGCCGGGCGCGCAATCCGTCAGCGGTTAAAACCTTGATGGCTATTTTGGGGATGCCATCGGGTGGCATGCGCAAACCCATGGGATTGATGACTCAAAAAGGGTTGGATGTCGTATTGGGAGCGGCGCGTACGATTCAATCCGCGAATCCAGAGCTGTTTCAGCCGGTGGCGGATTTTTTTAATGTCAACATTGAGGAACGCTTAAATAATTCTTTATATTGGGAAAATCTTTGTTATAAAGATTATTAAGCATCCTTTTCAATTTACATTTCATTTGAACGTCTATATTTAGATTATTAACCATGCAAAGGAGGAAAATGAATGGAAAGACGTAATTTTATCAAGAATTTGGGCGTTGGTGCGGCTGGACTGGCCGCTTGCCTGTCATCCCGTGTGGCACCGGCGTTTGCCAAAAACAAACCGATCAACTGGAAAATGGTGACAACCTGGCCACCCCATTTCCCGGTATTGGGTGAATCAGCGGACATGATAGCCAAATGGGTTAAGGAGATGAGCGACGGTCGTCTGAATATCACTGTTTATGGTGGCGGGGAGTTAGTACCGGCGTTGGGTGTTTTTGACGCAGTCACCCAAGGTACTGTTGAAATGGGACATAGCGCTTCCTATTATTGGGCTGGCAAGGTGCCAGCAGCTCAGTTCTTTGCTGCCGTTCCCTTTGGATTTAACGCTCAGTCTATGAATTCATGGATACTTAACGGTGGGGGAATGGAATTGTGGGAAGAAGTCTATGCCCCGTTTAATCTCAAGCCATTGTTAGCGGGTAACACGGGTGTTCAGATGGGGGGATGGTTTAACAAAGAGATTAAAACCATGGCGGACTTTAAAGGCTTGAAAATGCGCATTCCCGGTCTGGGAGGCAAAGTCCTTAAAAAAGCGGGCGGTAACGCGATTCTAGTGGCCGGCGGCGAAATTTACACTAACCTCGACAGGGGGGTGATTGATGCGACTGAATGGGTCGGGCCTTATCATGATTTAAAGATGGGTTTTTACAAAGCGGCCAAATATTACTACTATCCGGGTTGGCACGAACCAGGAACTGCTTTTGAATTGACGGTCAATACAAAGGCATGGGAAAAGCTTCCCAAAGACCTGCAGGCTATTGTGGATGCGGCCAGTTACAAATCGAATATGTGGGTGATTTCCGAATTTGAAGCCAAAAACAACGATGCTTTGCAGGAACTGATCACTAAGCACCATGTGCAGTTAAAGCAATTCCCCGATGAAGTTTTGAAAAACTTGAAAAAATTATCGAAGGAAGTTTTGGATGAAGTTGCGGAAGCAGACCCGATGAGCCGCAAGGTCTATGATTCTTTCCTCAAATTCAGGGACAATATTTACGCTTGGAATAAGGTCACTGAAGAACTTTATCAGCAATTTAAGCATTATTAAAATTGGGAGTGTGGAATTCGGAGTGACGAATTCCACACTCCGAATTCCGTATTATTGGGGTTGAACCTGCTCAAGATGCGTGAATTCTTGGTCTTTAGGGGAAATAATCGGTGCTTTTACCGGCCAGTCAATACCGATAGCGGGGTCTGACCATAAAATCCCGCCTTCATCTTCAGGATCATAAAAGGCGCTGCATTTATACAGAAAATGAGCTGTTTGGCTTAATACACAAAAACCATGGGCAAACCCTTCCGGAATAAACAACTGCCGATGGTTTTTTTCTGAAAGGGTAACGCCAATCCACTGACCGAAAGTCGGTGAGCCTGGCCGAATATCGACAGCCACATCAAAAATTTCGCCGGTGATCACTTGCACAAGCTTGGCTTGAGGTTTGTTAATCTGAAAGTGCAATCCCCTGAGGGTTCCTCGAACAGAGTAAGAAAGATTATCCTGCACAAACGAACCGTTTTTACTGATTTTGACGCCCGCCCGTTCATATCTTTTACGATTATACGTTTCCATAAAAAA
>JAOZRC010000915.1 GCA_029940345.1 Desulfobacterales bacterium | reverse complement strand
CTGTTTTTTCAATCTTCTCATATTAGTCAGTTCCTTTGCGTTCTTGTGATTATTAAAACAAATCAGCGCTAATCTCAAAATGAATCCCGTCTTTCTGAATGTCATAAGCACCGGAATCTGTGACATCTTTCAAACCCAGTCCCCAATAAAGTTTAAACTGAAAAGTTTTGTTTAACGACCCGCGTAAACCCAAGCCCGTGCTGTAAATTTCATCCGGCTCAGGGTCAGGAGCATTGACATTCCATCCGCGGCCGATGTCAAAAAAAGGACAAAGCCATAAGGTTCCGTTCTTCATCTCTTTATCGAACCACGGTATTTCAAATTGCGCCACCCGAAAACGCCATTCAAACGAACCGACAATGCCATTATCCGTAGTCATCAGATTTTCTTTGTAGCCGCGCACTGAGGATGAACCGCCGATAACGAATTTTTCCATGGGCAGCAGCGGATCGTCAGAAAGTTGCAGATTAAGGCGCATTAACAGCAGACTGTCAGGAAGGCACCGAATTTTCATGCGTTGGAGCCATTGAAACTGTCCCAACCAAGAGGCAAAATGGCCATCCGGATACGCATCATCATACGCGGTGGTGTCAGATAGGTTAAGACCAAAGTTAAAGGCGGACCGGGCGGAAAACACATGTTTCAGATCGCGCCGCACCCATTCTTGGGAAAAACGCAGGATACTGGCCTGGCTTACATTATCAGCGACATCCGGATTAACAAAATAAGGTTCACCTGAAGCATCTGTTGTCTTGTTGCGGCATCGGTCGAATTGAAGCGCCATCGCAAATTCCTGGGACAGCGTTTTGTAAAAAGGGTGGTGCAGCAGAGCAGAATAGGTTTCAGTCAGACTTACAATATCCTGGGTAGGCAACGGTGTGGTTGCCAGGGTTGACACCGAGCGATCTGCGCCAAAGGACAGCGTTGTATCCCATTTTGAGACAGGAACGGAATAGCTTATGGCATATTCGTCGATTTCTTCGATGAAGCCCCACTCGCCGTGCAATGAATCGCCCCAGCCCGTCAGATTGACAAGCGATGCATTCACATTAAAGGCATAAGAGCCGATGGCGGGAGGTTTATGGTTATCAAAACGTATTGCTGCATAATACGGTCGGGCCTCTTCCACAATGATGTGAAGTACAGCATTCTGCACGACAGCTTGGGGCTCAATTTTCGCAGTGATTTTGTCAATACGCGGGTCTTTTTTGAAAAGTTTGAGCCTTTTTTGAATAACATTTATATTCAGCGGCTCGTTATTATCAAATTGAATCGCTTTCTTCAGGCGCGGAGCAATATACTCGGTGCGCAGCCGCTTGTTTCCGGAAACCTTAATTCCGGTAATGCGGCCTTCAATAATCTGCATAACGAGTTTGCCATCTGAAATTTGCATATTCGGCAAAAAAGCCTTTGAATTGATATACCCATTGTCCACATAATGGCGCGTTAGCGCATCTCTGGCATCAAACAGATCTTCGGGCGATATTTCGCGATCCAGATAGGATGCGACGATTGAAGCCAGTTCTTGATCAGAAAAGACCGTGGCACCTTCAAATTCAAACTGATGTACATATAGCTTGTCAGCAGATGCGGTTTTTTCTGCGTTATTTTGTCCTGCCTGTGCCGCACTTTGCCAACTGACGAAATAACATACGGTGAAAACAGTCCATACCAAAAATAATTTTTGAATTAGAAAAATACGCTTGTTTTTCATGTTTTTTACAATTTCCTGTATGCGTTCATTTTTCTGAATGTTTAGAACTTTTTTTTGGGTCATCGAACAAGCCCTCGACGTTCAATTTGCCTATCCGGTTCGGATTTGAATCCTTAGCAAAACTCCCTAACCTCATCGTCGGGCTGGCGCGCCAATCATCAAAGGCCGTTGGCATAGCCTCAATTCCGGTATACACTAAGCGACTTGTTTTTTGTCCGGCTTGAGGAGCGCAAGGAATGCGAGGCCATTGGGTTGCATCGAGAAAATCAGACGGCAAGTCTGCAATGGGTTTGGTTACGATCGTGCGAATTTTATCAGAACTGCCTCTATAAGGCGAATCAGCGCTAATATTCACAGGGATAAAGAAGCATAACAGCAAAAAAAACATAGAACATGATTTATTTAAATGTATTTTCATCACAATCACTCTTTTCCCCTGATTATAACGGATTTTAGGGATTCGCTAATAAT
>JAOZRC010000219.1 GCA_029940345.1 Desulfobacterales bacterium | reverse complement strand
TTATATGCAAAAAGCGCCTTTTCAAGCAAATATTCCTTAATTTGTCAGTTAAAATAGACCAATATCGTAATTGAGGATTGATATCAAAAATCATGCCAGAACAAACCAAAAGATCATCTGCCAAAATACGCGTGATGGCTGAATTCAGACTGGGTTCGGTCATGGTTACATCCACTATTTGATTATTCATAGATTCGGCAACGGTCTCAGACCAAGGTATTGAAGCAGTTTATCGAACTCTGCACGCGCTGACCATAAGATTCCATGTTTTTGGGCATAAATTCGTGCTTGGGCGGTTAAACCGTGGTTGGCAAACAGCCATTTACGGATGATCGGTCGTTCCATATCCTCTTTGACCTGATCGGCTTGCGCCTGTAACGCTTTAAGCACCCCGACACCGATTTTTTTCCCTTCAATCCATTTGCTCTGGCACACCCACTGTTCCGGTCCGGCCGCGCCGATTACGTCGATTTCGCGTCCCTTACCAGAACCGAAACGATACCGTTGCCGTACAAAGAAAAACATATCCGGCATCTGAATATCTTCGGAACTGTTAAAATAAGCGCCGGGCAAAACTTTGCGCTGACCATTCAATAAAACCTGGGTGATATGCACTTCCGCCAGATACCCTTTATATTCTTTGACGCGCCGTTCAAAAGCCATATACTTTTCTACCAACTCATTTTGAACCTGATTCGCCTGATGCCCATCCACCTCAATCCGTCCCCAGACCTTAAGAAACTCCAGGAGAATCGGGTCTTTGATACGGCGAAACCATCCGCCCAATTCCAGATATTCCACCAGATCGCCGCGCGAAAGCTTGATCAGCACTTCCTTGACAGCCTCCGGTGCAACATCCCGGCCTTCGCGCCTTTTGAGTTCGCGGCGGATGCGCTCAACATTCAAGCGTCCCTTGTTTTCCATCTCCGTATTTTCATCCAACGCCGAGAGATAAAGAATTTGTTTGGTGATGCCGTGTTCATTGATCCTTTCAATCCAACGCGCCACCTGATCGTTAAGCTCGCCCCAGATAAATCCGGAGGAGATATCCACTGCCAAAATGCGATTCAGACTTTCCTCGCTATTGATTGATTGATTTAACTCAGCGGCCTGCTGAATCACTGCGGTGATATAAAACGGATTGCCGCCACAACGGTTTGCGATGACGGGCGCCATCAATTCGGTAATATCCGCCTTATAATAGCGGGCGGCTCTACGAGCCAAGGCCGCACCCCAATAGCCGGACAGCGCTTTGATATCTTTGCCGCGAAATCTTCCGAACAGCGATCCCCGACCAATAATCTCCCGGGACAAAATGCTCATGGCTGACCCAGTGACAAAATGGGGGCAGGTGGGTGATTCCACGGCTTCCTGCATAAAGCCGACGATTTCAAAAGCGTACTGGGGCAGACGCGTGTTCTGAAATTCATCCAGAAACATGGCAATCGTGCTGTCATCAATGTCAGAAACCCGGCGCGGCAGCCACAACGCATCGCGTTGCGGATAAACCGTGTCTTCAATTACAACGGAATCATACCAGTCAAGTATTAAATTAAGCGTGCGGGTGAACGGATAAAGGGCCCTGGCTTTTTCAACCAGCGCAAGCAGTTTATCACCCCGGGGTTCATCAATAATAAGTTCCGGTTGTGAGGTTAAAAAGCCGACATAATACCGGATGAAATTTTCCATATAGTCCGTTGCAAAGCTTGTTTCACCGGATGGCTGATCCCGGAAACAGTAGTAAACCGGCACAACCGCATGCGGATCACGGGGATTTTGTTCAAAAAAAAGCCGGTTCACCACCCGTTTGAAAATTTCCGTTTTACCCATGCGGCGCTGGCCTAAAAGCACCTTGGACATGGTGCGGCGATGCGCCCCTTCCAGCGCGGAATGATGAAAATATTCTAAAAATTCGGTTCGATCCGTGTAAACCGGTTCGGGAACAAGGGGTTTGATGACCCAAGGCGTGGGTTTGGTTTGCATTGCGGTTTCTCCTTGCACTTCATTTTTTAAAAATACGACCGAATATCCCTTTTTTCCGCGGCTCAGGCGGTGACAGTCCGAGGTGTTTACAGATGACGCTTTCAAGCTTTTCGTCCGCAACATCGGACCCTTCAACAACGATTTCTTCGCCTACCATCACGGCGGGAGCGACCGGCAGATCCAGCTCGAAGTATTCGTCGGTGTTATATTCCGCCTTAGGTTTGGACATGGTTTCGATTAGGATGTCATACTTGTCACCCAGCCCGGGCAACATCTTCTTGAAATGCTTTCAAGGTTTTCCATTGGGCTCATTATAAAAAAATCTGACTTTCAGCATGTTTTCCTCCTCTTATGAAGATTAATAAATTTATGGGATTTTGCCATTCCGGCTATTTCCTAGCTTCCGCCATGCGGATCAGAAATTGATCCGCCGGCATGAAATCCACCACGCGAAGATTGCGTCGTTCATGGCCCTGATGATCTAAAAAGACAATTGTGGGAACTCCCTTGACTTCATATTTTGTAAGCAATTGTTCATGAACCGGAATTCCCTTGCGCGTGAGGTCGACTTTGACCATGATGAAGTCCTGCCCGGCCTGTTTGACAATTTCCGCGTCATGCAAGGTGATCTCATCAAGTTCGCGGCAGGGACTGCACCAGTTAGCAGAAAAATCAATTATCATCGGCTTTTTTAATCTTTGCGCTTCTGATAAAAGTGCATCGGAATAAGATCGCCAATTCACTCCCGGCCCCTGCAGACCCCATGATCCGATAAGCAGCGTCGCCATTACAATGCTTGCGATAAGAACAGCGGTTCGGAACCACTCAAATGCCCGAAAGCTGGCCTTGGTTCGATCAAACCATCCCAAATGAAGCCCTGCTGCCAAAGCCACGGCTGCTAAAAAAAAGATTCCTGCCGTTTTGGGAATAATCGGTCTTATGAAATACGCGGCCATACCCACCAGGATCCAACCCATCAGTTTTCTGACCCACACCATCCATTCACCGGAGCGAGGAAGTGCATTGATGCGCCCTGAAAAGATGGCCAAAAAGAAAAGAGGCAAACCGAGGCCAAGACTCAGGGTGAAAAAGATGACAAACCCCAGCAAAGGACTCCCCATGCTGGCCACCCAGGTCAGCAATCCCAAAACAAAGGGACCGATACAGGGAGCCGCCACCACTCCAAGAGTCAATCCCATGAATAACGTTCCTAAATAGCCGGTATAGGATTTTGAGGCCGCTTGCATGAGACCGCCAGGCAGTCTTAATTCCCAGAATCCGAAAAGACTGGTGGCGAAAATAACCAAAATGGCGGCGACCGTGGCAAGCACGATAGGATTTTGAAGCATTGCTCCCATCAAACCGCCGGTCATGGCGGCCGCCACACCCAGAAGAGAGTTGGTGAGCGCCAGGCCACCGATGTAACATAATCCGTGGCCGACCAATTGGCCCTTGCCGCTGCGCCCGCCAAAATAGGACACAGTGATGGGAATCAAGGGGTAGACACACGGGGTCAGGTTCAGAGCCATGCCTCCGAATAAGATGCCTAACAATGTCCAGATCATTTTCCAGCCATGCAGCGGTCCTGGTGGTTCAGATTCCGTCACCATGCCGGAAAGCCCCGCCGGCGCTGTCTCGACCGGTAAACCTTGGGCGTGCCATTGCGGATACCCTATGGGTTCACGATAAACTTTCTGATAGCCAAGCTTTACAGCCACACGGGCGGCGGAGTCACTGCGGACTCATGTCAAGCCTGCTCAGTAGAAAACGATGAAACGACTCTTGTCTACTCCCAACAAGGTCTCAAGCGCCCCTTTTTTCCGCCATCGGGACAGCCAGGTGGGTTCCATGGGAAAATTTAGCGCCCCTTTGATATGTCCGGTGCGATATTCCCATTCCTGACGTGTATCCACAATCAATATACTTTCCGAATTCTGGCGATAGCGCTCCCATAGTTCATCCGTGCGTATGAGCTGGTAGCCGCCTTTTTCAGATTCGGCAACAATATCATCCCAGGTCGCATCTCTGGGGGGGATTGTCCTACTAGTGAACCATAGGCTGCCAAGCGTAATTGCAGCAGTCACAATGATGATGATAAACGGTTTGATGTTTTTCATAACAACTCCTCCCTGGTTTTCACTTTCATAAAGGTTGACCCGGTTCCATTGCACCTTATTGAAGCCAATTCCACAAAGATAAAAAACTTGTATCAATCTCTAAATTATATTATTACAATTAAAGTGTAAACTACTTTTTAGCTAAAATGAAGGATACCGAAAGGACGTATGGATAAAATCAACAATACTTGCAAGGAAATTTTCATGCCGGGACTGGCGGCCTCGTGGCCCATCTGCCTTGGGTATGTCCCCATCGGCATCGCTTTTGGCGTACTGGCCGGCAAAGCCGGTTTGACGCCTCTCGAAATCGGCCTGATGTCTGTTATCGTTTTTGCCGGAAGCGCCCAATTTATTGCGGTTTCCATGATCGCTTCCGGTGCAGGCGCACCCGCCATTATCGCCACCGCATTTATTGTCAATTTAAGACATCTTTTGATGAGTTCCGCACTGGCTGTGTTTTTAAAACCAGAGACAAGACGGAAGCTTTCCCTTTTTGCTTACGGCGTTACGGATGAGAGTTTTGCAATTAATTATTCCCGCTTTAAAGCCGGTCAATGGAATCTGAATCAGGCGCTGGTGTTGAACCACTCGGCCAACCTGGTATGGATTTTCAGCACCGTTGCCGGTGGTTTCAGCGGTGCCTGGATACCGGATGGCGCCTTTGGCATTGATTTTGCGTTAATCGGCATGTTTATCTGTCTCTTGGTTTTTCAACTCAGAGGCGGTATCTATATTATTACCGCAGTCATTGCAGGCGTTCTGGCCGTTATTTTTTCTCTGATCATACCGGGCAACCTACATGTGATTATCGGATCGGTTCTGGCAGCGACAATTTGCGTATTTATCCGCACAGAAAGCAATGAAGATGCTGATGACTGATTACGACTACCTGATGATCATTGTCGGCATGGGGCTTGTCACGTACCTGCCACGCTGGGCGCCGCTATTTTTCCTATCCCGGCGTAGCCTTCCCCAATGGTTTGTCCGGTGGCTGGACCTGATTCCGGCGGCAATTTTAAGCGCGCTGCTCATGCCTGTGCTGGTGACAAACGGAGAACCAAGGCATCTTGATTTCCTAAAGCCGGAACTGCTGGCAGCTCTGCCCACGCTTCTTTTTGCCTTAAAGACGAAATCATTAGGCGGCACCGTTATTGTGGGTATGCTGCTTTTCTGGCTTTTAAGCCGGTTTTAGAATTCCGAAGCACCCTTGTTGAATTGATTTTTTTGGTAATAGTTCACCGCAAAGACGCAAAGAGCGCAAAGGGTTATCTTTTCAGCTTTCCGCAGAGAGGCCGGAAAGCTGAAAAAGCTGATTCTGGCGGATTATTATTCTAATCTGATTACAATTCGTACTATATTTTCTCTCATAAAAAAAATAATTATTGTCTTTGCGTCCTCTGCGACTTTGCGGTGAACTATTACCTTTTTTGCATTTTTTATTGAAAAGAATTGCAATTATTTTAACGCCCTTCTATATAGACTTTAAGAAGTCCTTCAAAATGTCCTGAATATCTATAAAATGGAACGCTGTTCCGTTTCCGGCGCCGCATCAGATGCGGCTGACATCTTGACCACCCTATTTCCTATTTATTATATAATAGATGTGAGTTTTTTATGTTTGATGCAATTTCGTCTTCTGTATGGTTGGCCGTTACAACAACCAGTTTGGTGCTTATTTTTTTAGCGTTATGGCTCTATCTTTGGCATCACCATTTGGTAAGGCATCATGAGCAACACATCGTTGATGCTGCAGTATTTGAAACCCGGAAGGCGCAGCTGGAAGCCGAAATCAGACAACAGCGCAAATGGCTGGATGAAAACAAAAACACCCTGATTAAAATTGAGGGGCAACGCCAGGAATATGCCAGGTTAAAGTACAAATTGGGGGAAATTCAAGAAACCCGCGTTAAGGAGGAAGCAACCCTGGCAGACATCCGCAAAAAGAGCGTAGTCTTAAAATCGGTGGTCACTTCCCTTATTCGTGAACGGGAGCGCATGCAGGATCAGGCAGACGTTTTAGACGCCAGGATCGAAGAAGCCAAACTGGGGGTTGCGGAAGCCGATAAAATGAAAATGATGGCGGTGTTGCGCACCAATATGGCATTGATGGACCTTAAAACCAAACGAAATGAATTAAACGAGTTAACCGCGTTGTATGACAAGCAAAAATACACTGGAAAGCCATCGGATGTCGCTGAAAACGTCTCTTCAGCGAACGTGGAAAAACGCGTCAGTTACGGCGATAAAGATTCCGCCCAAACGGATGTCGCTTCGGAAATTCATATTAACGTTATCTGAATCCGGATGAGTTCATTTGCCAGCCGGAAGCGTTTATAGAATAGCTTTACAATAAAAGGTAAACCACCTTAGGTGCAGTATAAAGGATGTCGTAATACGCTTTGGGTTCATCACGTTTTCACGATAATATCCGTTCTATGAAGCGTTACTCTCGTTTAGAAATCGCATCACATCGTCCAGCTTAAATTTTTTCTGAGGAAAATTCGTAGGGTAAAGCCCTTTTCGATGGTCTAAAATCGAAGGCATACAATATTCCATCCAATCTTGTTCTCCAAAATATGTATTTAAAACTTCTATAGGATTTTGGGGGATTTTAATTTCAATCTCCATGAATTCAATTTCCTTAAGCGGGAAAAAATCCAGGGGATCGTACTTGATATTTTCCGGTGGGAAACTGATAGAGTTGTCTTGATTTATTTCATGAACAAAGATGCCAATCCAGGGAAAACCAATTTCCGGCTTGTGAATTGTTTTCTGATTATCTTTATGAAAAAAGCGGCAGCCGCAATTTTTGCCATTTCGAACATCAGGTAGGATAATGTATCCCCTGTCTTCCAGTTCTTTCCGGCAGCATTCAATGAATTTGTCATACTCGAAAATAACAATATCAATATCATCGTCCCAGGGAATGAAACCACGATGCCTTAACATCCCAAGCAAGAGCCCAAACATGATACAATAATCGATATTATGCTTATTTGATATCTCTGTAAAATCTTTTAAATGTTGAATTGCGATGGCCTTTTCCTTAAAAAAACCCGTTGCTTTAAACATTTCCAATTCATTCTGATTCATTTCGTTTTTCATTGTGTCGCTCCATTCATATTTTGTTTGAGATTTCCATTAACCTTTTTCGATATTTGAGGTCTGTGTTAATTATGACATACCCTTCACTAAAAGAATTTTTATATAAATTGAGGCAAAACTGCCTGTTGCTGGCTCGTCACGGTGAAACTGACTGGAATGCTATGCAATTGATCCAGGGACAGCAGGACCGCCCTCTCAGTTTTAAAGGTTTCATGCAGAGAAAGAATCTTTTTTTTCATCTGCAATCGTTACCGCTTGTAAAAATCTATACCAGCGCTTTACAGAGAACAATCCAAACCGCCCAACCGCTAAGTGATGAAAAAAAAATCCCCCTTACGATTTTCCCTGATCTGAACGAAGTCAAGCTCGGTGTATTTGAAGGTGAACATAAGATTGATTTTTCTGATGACTATTCTGCCAAATTGTATAAAAATTTCTTGCGGGATGAAATCAATGTAACGCTGCCTGGTGGCGGCGAGAATCTCAAAACAGTTCACGCTCGAATCCAGAAACCCCTGCAAGAAATTTTGCGTTCAGTTGCTCAAAAAGGTCATGTCATCGTCGTCGCCCATAGAAATATCAATAAGATGCTGATAAAAAGCTTGCTCGGCCTGGACTATGAATCAGGCTACCGTGTCGAACATAGAAATGATTGGCTTTATATTTTTGCGCCTCAACACCGGCAGATTTATTTAATGAAGATTAAATCTCCGGTTGGTGATGTGGAAATTATTTCTGGATATGAAGAGATTGATTGAAGGGCTTGAGCTGGAAAAGATTTTCATCCCCTTTTTCTGCATACATCTTTATTTCTTCGGAATTCAGGGCTACCCACATAAGGCGGCACAGACGTAGGTTGGGTTGAGGAACGAAACCCAACATCAGCCTGAATTCGTTGGGTTTCGTTCCTCAACCCAACCTACGACTACATTT
>JAOZRC010000914.1 GCA_029940345.1 Desulfobacterales bacterium | reverse complement strand
TTTTAATTGTTACAGTCAGAATTCGCGCAGTTTTTTAATTCTGCTCATTCTTTAATTCTGTAAATTCTGATTCAGACATTTTTATAATTTGCTCAAAATAATAAAGAGCGACATTATCGCCCGGATTTTTATCAAGGCATTCCTGGAAAAGCGCGTGTGCCTTTTCAAAGTCCTGGTTATAATAACAGTCAACCGCCTCCTTAAATGTCGATAAAGTAGCCGCCTTGCCGTCAAAGACTCGCGGTGCATCAGCGTCTGACACCTCAAATATACGCACCGGGATATCCTCGCCCTTTATTTTCACCTTGCCGATAAAACGGGTGGAATATTTATCAGCATCTTTCAGGCAGTTAAATGTAAACTCACTTATCAATAAAGGCGTTCGATACTGTTTGGTCAGGCTTTCTATCCGGGATGCCAGGTTCACGACATCCCCGATAACCGTGGTTTCAAAACGATCATGTTCGCCGATGGTGCCCAGCATCATAAGGCCGGAATTGAGGCCGATGCCGATCTTGACCGGCACATGACCCGCCCCTTTTCTTTCTTCATTATACAGGGGCAGATGCGCTAACATGTCGATGGCGGCTTGCAAGGCATCATCCGCATTTTCAAACAGACCCATAATCGCATCCCCGATGTATTTATCGATAAACCCGGAATTTTTGCGGATTAGCGGTCCCATGTGAGCCAAATAGGAATTCAAAAATTGAAAATTTTGCCCTGGTGTAAGACCCTCCGAAATTTTTGTAAAAGCACGGATATCAGAAAAGAGTACTGACAAATCACATTCGGAACACAAACCCAACTCAATTGCTTCGAAATCCTTTTTACAATCAAGAATCTCCAGGAACCGCACTGGAACAAATTTATAAAAGGTTTCCGCTTTACGTCTGATTTCTTCGTTTTTCTTTTCAATCGCTCTATTCTGAGAGTAGCTTTTCAGCGCTTCCTTAACAGTCAACACCAGGTCGGCCTCTTCCCAGGGTTTTCCAATATAGCGATACAGGTTGGCGTTATTCACCGCCAGACCCACATCATCCACACTGGCCTGCCCGGTCAGGAGAATCGTAAGCGCTTGCGGCGCGCGGGAATGAATGCGCTCCAATAGTTCATTGCCTTTGATACCCGGCATGAGTTGATCCGAGATAACCAGGGGGATTTCAATTTTTTCTTCAATCAATTCATCTAAAAGCTCAAGCGCTTCTTCACCACTTGTGGCAACTTCGATACTGCAGGAACCTTTTAAGTTAAATCTGAGTTGATCTTTTAACGTTTCGATAACGGTTTCTTCATCGTCTACGCATATAATTACAGGCTGCATCACTTCTCCCCTGTTGCATTATGATTTTAATCGTATTTTGATTAAGGTCACGAATTCTTTAATATAAAGAGATACACATTACAATCTTTTTAAATCAGATCATCATTGAACCTTTTCTTTAATTGTCTGAATCAGAATTTACAGGATTTTAGAATGGTCAGAATTTTATTTATTACGTTTATCTTTCTTTTTATTGTTACAATCATAATTTGTGATGGTTTTTAATTCTGCTAATTCATTAATTCTAAAAATTCTGATTCAAACATTTTAAGAATTGTATTTTGGGTTAAATATAAGATTTTGTTGAAGACTTGTAGCGCCGAAATTAATAAGCAGCCCTTTGGGAAAATCGTATGCAACAACATAATTTTTTGCCTGAGCCAAATGAACCGGTTCAAGATTTATAAGTGCTTTCAATTCTACAACCACTTTATTTTCAACGATAAAATCAGCTCGACGGGAACCCACTTCGATACCATCATAGAAAATAGGTTGTTCTTTTTCTCTTACAAATTGTAACCTCGATTTTTTTAGTTCAATTGCTAAACACCTTTGGTAAATGACTTCCTGAAATCCGTTTCCCAAGGTATTATGGACTTTCATGGCACAGCCGATGATTTTATATGTCAGTTCGTCTTTGATCATAATTGCACTTTTCCTTTATTGTCTGAATCAGATCGTAATTGTGGCCTTTTCGTTAATTGTCTGAATCAGAATTTACAGGATTATAAAATTTTCAGAATTTTTCTATTGCATTTTAACTGCTTTTAATTGTTGCAACCCGAATATGAGATGGTTTTCAAATTCTGTTCATTCTTAAATCCTGTAAATTCTGATTCAGACATTTTGCATCTTTGATCATAATT
>JAOZRC010000913.1 GCA_029940345.1 Desulfobacterales bacterium | reverse complement strand
AGCCCTTCATTTTTGGAACAAGCTGGGTTTCGTTCCTCAACCCAGCCTACGCGCTGAGAGAGTGACGAATTTGGTCTAAATCGGGCGGTATCCTTCATTTTACTCTGAAAGTAGTAGTTCAGCACTCCTCATAAACGAAAAGCCATACAATCATTTGTCAGGTGATCAGTATGCTGAAGATCAAAATATTTGCGGTTGGTGGTACCATAGACAAAGTCTATTTTGATGCCAAAAGCACGTATGAAGTCGGTCCCCCAAATATCGCCAAGGTCTTGGCGGAACTCTCACTGGATATTGAGTACGGCGTCACATCCATATTACAGAAAGATAGCCTTGAGATGGATGCGGCCGATCGCCAACTGATCCTCGAACAGGTCAGCAGCGCAGAGGAAAACCGCATTATCATCACCCACGGCACCGACACGATGGTTCAGACAGCAGGAGTTTTGAGTAAAATCAGGGATAAGACAATTGTACTCACCGGAGCGCTGGAGCCGGCAATGTTCAAGACAAGCGATGCGGTGTTCAATATCGGATGTGCGGTGGCGGCAGTGCAAACCTTACCGCCGAATGTGTATATCGCAATGAATGGGCGGATATTTATCCATGACAATGTTGCGAAGGATGTGGAAAACAATCGGTTCGTAACGATCCAAGATAGCGCCTGACAAGTGCTTTGGTCGGATTTTGAATGGGTTTCGTCCTGTAAGGTGATTTCCGGAAATGAATATACCCAAATAAGGTCAACCTTTATGTACCGGTTTATACTTTTTTCTTGCATTCAGGTTTCAGGTGTCAGGAATGTGACAGGCTAACCTGAAATCTGACACCTGAACACTTACACCCGGTTTCCATTATAAATAAGTGTAAACTGCTTTCACTCGGCTTTGAAAGAATCAGGCAAAAAGCCAGATAAAAAAGCTCGTTCCCACGTTTCACATGGAAATGCGGATCGGACAATTCGTGTCTATTAAAGCAAACACCTGTTCGTTGGACGCTAAACGTCCGGGACTACGTTCCTACGTGAAGCGTGGGCACGAGGAAATACCTGCGACTAAGCGGACCGACACAATGATCAGAAATAAGGTGCAATGAGCCAATATTGCGAGTGATCGTATTTCTTGGCGTAGGCGGCATCGTTGTAAAGACTGGCGCCATAGCGATCCACACCATAATTAAGAATAAGGGCCTGCCCTTGTTCTGATACGATAAAATCAATGAATCGAACGGCCATTTTTTGGTTGGGCGTCGCACCGGGAGGCTGACACAACGCGTGGTATGTATTGATCAATAGCGGGTCGCCCCGATAGAGTACTTCAAGGTTGACAAGTTCATTTTTTGCCGCGACCCAGGTGCTGCTATCGGTCATAAAATAGGCAAGTTCGCTGTCCGCCCGTTTAAGTGTTGCCATCATAAAATCTTTGGTTTCGATGTACCAGTCGCCGGTCGGTTTGATTCCAGCTGATTCCCAGATATAGCGCTCTTTTTTATGCGTTCCGGAATTATCACCCCGGGAGAGAAATTCAGCTTTCGCCGCGCTGATTTTGGCATACGCTTCTTTGGCGCTTTAGCCGTTTTGATACCCGCTGGATCATTTTTAGGCCCGACAATATAAAATTCGTTTGACCCGATAAGGCTTCGTTTGATCGCCCATCCCTCTTTAATCGCCGTTTTTTCGGCTGCTGGGGCATGAACCAGAACGATATCGGCCTCTTTGGCTTTCAGAAGTTTTAAGGACGCACCCGAACCGACTTTTTTCCAACACAAACGCACGGAGCGCATTTTATTAAAGGCTTCTGCCAGCATTTTAACCAATCCCAATTCACCGGGACTTCCGGTCGCCAAAGACAACACTGAGTCACTTTCGCCATAAACGGCTTTACACTCTTTTTTAGCGTAAGTACCGGATGCCAGCAGTAGTAGCAGCGCTAATGTCAACGGATAAAGAATACTCCTTCGAATACGCATAACGGTCCCTCCTTTTAGTTGGTTATATTTTGTCATCAAGTATAATTTTTAAGATTATATAGTCAATGGTATTCATTGATCAGAGAATTAATCACTCTAAATAACTAATATTGACAACAATGTCGAGAGGAGCGCTTTGTTGCACTATCGTCAACTTCAAGCCCCAATTTTGACTTGGGAATGGGGACAAAATAACTTACCCATTTTCAGAAGAGGAGTGGG
>JAOZRC010000218.1 GCA_029940345.1 Desulfobacterales bacterium | reverse complement strand
TTAAGGTATTGATCAATTATAAAATCACCAATTATGGCCTTCGCGAGTATACATACAATACAGCCTCCTCCCTCTGGCCTTGTGAAATGTAATATGTGACTATCTATAGACCCTACTTAAACAACCTATAGACCCTACTTAAACAACGTCACATCAGTCAATCTTTTAAATTTTTTGCGCACCCTGTCAAGCTGCCTTCTTTCTTGTTCGGCAATTTGGTTATGGTAGTGGTCGCTAAAAGTTCGTTTCAGAAAGACTTTCCCGGTATCCGTATGAAAATAAATTTTCCGGGTGGCATGTCCTCCCAGATCAACCTTGAGGATTTCAATGCCCTCTTTCTTTAAAAATTCTGTTGAAAAAACAGCGTTTTGTTTGCCGATGCTTCTATTTTCGGGTATGGAGGGGAAAAGATGAGCCCCGCCGAACAGTTTTGCCTTAAGGTGCCGCCGGTTGCCACCCAGTTTCATAATTTTATTGATCAACAGTTCCATGGCATTGATACCATATCTTGCAGACATATCAAATTTTTTAAGGTCCAAGGCTCCGGGCATGAGAATATGGTTCATTCCCCCAATTCGCCGGACCGGGTCGAACAGGCAGGCTGCAACGCAGGAACCTAAAATCGTATGCAAAATCATTGGTGTTTTACTGGCGTGGTATTCACCCACTTTCAGCGTTTTTTTTCGTTTTAACATGGATGCACATGAAATATGAAACCGAAATCCGGGAATCGGGGGGATAACATTCCGCACCCTATGTCAGATTGTGTGTTTATAGCTTTATTCAATTTTATATCTCACATCATACCTGAAGATGGTGGCTGGGTTCCTATTTTTTCCGGTAGACCGTGGGTGCCAGGGAAACCAGCGGCACTGCCAGTCCGGTCAAGGTTTCTGAATGTCCGGTAAAAATCAATCCATTTGGCTTTAATCGTCGGCATAAATTACAGAGTACCTGTTCCTGGGTTTCCCGGCTAAAATAGATCATTACATTTCTAAAAAAAATAATATCCGGGCTGATTCGAATGTTGAAGCGCTTCTCCATTAAATTATGAATCCTGAAATCTACGACATATCTCAATTGGGGCGTAACGCGGACAAGCCGCCTGGACTTGTCCTTGCTTTTTAGCAAATATCTCTTCTTATAGACTTGGGGTATCGGCTCCGCTTTTTCTGAATCGTAAATGCCCATCCTTGCTTTTCGGAGGGCATCTCCGGAAATATCCGTGCCGATGACCTTAAAATCAAATTTTTTTTGTGTTCGTGCGAATTCGCTGAGTACCATGGCAAGCGTGTAGGGTTCCTCCCCGGTAGAGCAACCGGCACTCCAGACGACCATTTGAACTTTATACGGGTTGGTTCGGAATCCCAATATTCTCGGCAAGGCCGTTTCGACAAGATAATTGAAATGCTTTGGCTCCCTGAAAAAATCGGTTTTTTTCGTGGTCACCACATCAATCATCAAACCCAGTTCGTCTTTCAACCCCTGGGGACTGAACACATAGTCATGGTATTCCTCGAATGAATTTATACCCAGTTTCCTCAGGCGTTTTAAAATGCGGGACTGGAGCATCAACTTTTTGACTTCCGGCATCTTAATTCCCAGCTCATCCTGGATAAATCTGCTAAAGCGCAGAAACATCTTATCGGTCATGGGTTTCGGATTTATTAACGGATGATCCATTTTATCACCGTGTTTATTTAAGGGTAATCTTTTTGTGTATATTGCGCCATGTAGGGTGGGTGAAGCGCAGCGAAACCCACCGTATTTTTGAGCCTGGACGATGGTGGGTTACGCTACGCTTCACCCACCCTACACGTAAGCGTTCACTCTCTCCTCCCTTCGCTTTTGCCCGTCATAAACCGGCTTGAACGTCGGGTTACGCTGCGCTAACCTGACCTACTGGCTGAGGGAGGGCGTAAACGGCTATTATTCGTCTGTCACATCTTTGCCAATCTCTTCTTCCACGGTTGCGCTGGTTTCATCCACAAGGGCCAGTTCATCACTTGAAAATACCCTGTCTATATCCAGTAAGATGAGGAAATTGTCGTCTTGTTTACCGATTCCTTTGATGAATTCAGTACGCCAGCGGGCTCCGATTTTGGGTGGGTCTTCGATCTGGTCGGGCATCAGATCCATCACATCATGAACCGAGTCGGCCATGGCGCCGAGCAATGCCTGTTCGCCTTCCAGGTTCAGTTCCATGACTACAATGCGGGTGTCGATGGTGTTTTCTGTTTTGGGCAAGCCAAATTTCAATCGCAGGTCAATGACTGGTACAACACTGCCGCGCACATTGATCACGCCGCGCATGAAGTCCGGCGCACGAGGTACCTTTGTAATGTTGCTCAAGTCCAATACTTCGCGGACCTGAAGCACATCGATAGCAAACATTTCATCCCTCAGCTTGAAAGTCAGGTATTGGGCCGCCTTGCTGACCACGGTTTTGTTTTCTTTTTCCATGGTTGATTCTCCTTTTTCAGATTCTGATCTACGCTTAATATTCCTCAAATTCGTCATCGATGTCTGTATTTCTTCGTTTTTCATTTTCTAATTCGACTTTTTTATTATCAGAACCGCCTGTTTGGCGATAGGTGTCTTCCATGCCGTTCGGGCGTTGTCTTCCGCCTGTGGGAGCGCCGGATTTTTCGGTGTCGGTTCTGGTTTTATGATCCGTCAATCTTGAATTTTCCATTGTTCGTAAGGGGGCTTGCCGAAAAGCATATTCGGTCTGTCTTTTCCCGGAAGCCAGCATATTTGCATCACCCACTTTGAAGAACGCGATGATGTCTGTCAAATCATCAGCCTGGTTTAGCATGCTTTCGGCACTCGCTGCCATGGTCTCGGCGGTTGCGTTCATCTCTTCGGATGTGGCAGACAGTTCCTCGGCGGCACCGGAGTTTTGCTGGATGACCTGATCAAGCTGGAGGATCGCCCGGTTGATCTGTTCCGCGCCAGTGTTTTGTTCAGCACTGGCGGCTGAAATTTCCTGCACGAGTTCGGCGGTTTTTTGGATGTTCGGAACCACCTTTTTCAGCATTTCGCCGGTTTTTTCAGCCGTGTCAACGCTGGAATGCGACAGGATGTCGATCTCGCCGGCTGCGATCTGGCTGCGTTCAGCGAGCTTGCGCACTTCCGCCGCCACCACAGCGAAGCCTTTGCCGTGCTGACCGGCCCTGGCCGCTTCGATAGCCGCATTTAAAGCCAAAAGATCAGTCTGCCTGGCGATTTCCCCGATAATTGAAATTTTTCCGGCGATCTCCTTCATGGCTGACACTACGTCATCAACGGCCTTCCTGCATTTGATGGCGTCTTCGGCGGATTGAACGGCGATGGCCTCGGTGTGTTTCGCATTATCCGAGTTTTGCCGGATATTGGCCACCATCTGTTCCATGGATGCCGAAGCCTCTTCAGCCGACGCCGCTTGCTGGCCGGAACCCTGGGACATCTCTTCCGCACTCGAGCTGGTCTGTTCACAGGTTGAGGCCACCTGGTCCGAACCGTTTTTCACGGTGACGGCCATCTCTTTTACTTGGTCAGCCCTGGATCGAACGTCAGATACGATGGTTTTCAACTGTTCCGCCATCTCAATCAAAGCAGCCAGAATTCCGGATTTTTTGTTTTCATCAGAGATAATATTCAGATTTCCTTTTGCCACTTCCTTAGCGATTCCGGCAATCACGGAAGGCTCGCCGCCGACTTGCTTTTTTATATCGCGGATCACTATAAAAGCAAGAATAACGGCGATGATGATGGCGGCACCACCAAGACCGGCAGCGAGATTCGATGTGGCTTTAGCATTTTTAACCATTGATCGTGTCTTGGAATCTGCAATTTCCGAAGCGTTTTCATGAATTTCATGAACCAGGGGCTCTATATCGTGAACCGCAGCTCGCATTTTCCCGATAAGTTCATTTATGTTATCGTTCTCGGCCACAAGGGCATCGAAGTCTTCCAGGTAGGCAGCCACTATTTTTCCCAATGACTCTTTATGGTCATCACCGATGCCTGAAGTCTTGAATGCGTTCAATAAGTTCGCCACTGATTCGAGCGTTTTTTTAACGTATTTTTGATCTCCCCTGAGCAGATAATCCTTTTCATCCCTTCGGATCTGGAGAAAAAGCACTTGAGCTGCCGGGATGTAGACGCCTTTTATAGCATCTTCGATCTGATGCACCGCAGCTTTCATAGACTGATAAACCTCATCCCGGGGCAAATTTCCTTCGTTAGGATTCAGCAGGTCTTTCACTTTGTCCTGGTATTCCGCAAGCGCTTTCTGTTGGACCTGTTTGGTTGCGGAATCGCAGCGACTTTTTTTAAGTAGTTTTTGATACGTTTCGATAGCGATTAAGAATTTTTCCTTATAAGATACGGTTCCGGTCTGTATATAATTTTTTTCATACCGGCGAATCTGCAATAGAGCCATGTACAGATCCTCAACTCTATGGGTTGCTAAATCATTTTCCAGTTCATGGGCGGTCTTTCGGAACTTGCCCTGGAGGCCCGATTTATGGTCGAGCCCTTTTGTTTCCCATGCACTTACCACTTTTCTGAATGTGTCTGCATAGACCTGGGTATGGGATATGATGTTTTCGAGTTGTTCAGATTGTTCCTTATATCCGGATTCCCCGGTTAATTGGGCGATAGCCTGCGCCGTTTTGATCAGTTGCCCGACACTTGACTCGAATTTTTCCAGGTATTTCATCTCCTTTCGCAATAGAAAATCTTTTTCGTCCCGACGGCATTGGAGCATCAGTGCTTCGGTTTCCGCAGCCTGGTTTGCGATGATAATCTCGGAATCCATGAGGGCCGTAAAACCACGGGTCATAAAATGGGTGACATACCGATCTAAAAGCAAAATGCCGATAAGCAGGATAATTACGATTCCGAAACCGATGGTCAGTTTGACGCCGATTTTTAGATTTTTTAACATTTTCAAATCTCCTTTCCCTTGGTTGAGATGGTGGATTCGTCCCGCTGTGGCGAAACTTCAATTACAATTGAATTATTATGCCAAGCAGGCGCGTAAAACTGCGCCTGCAATATTTTTCAACGCAAGCACCTTATCCACCCCCCCTTTTTTAATCGCCTCCTTAGGCATACCGAATACCACGCAACTGGCTTCATCCTGGGCGATATTAAATGCGCCTGCATTTTTCATTTCGAGCATTCCCTGGGCGCCGTCGTCGCCCATGCCGGTCATGATGACCCCCACACAGTTGGCGCCGGCATAGCGGGCCGCCGAACGAAACAGGACATCCACCGACGGCCGGTGCCGTCTGACCAGCGGTCCGTTCCTGACCTGGACATAATAACGGGAGCCACTGCGTTTTAATAGGATATGGCGGTTGCCCGGACCGATCAGGGCCCTTCCTCGAAGCACGGTGTCGTTATTCTCGGCTTCCTTGACGTCGATTCGACACAGACCGTTTAACCGCTTTGAAAACGCCGCGGTAAAGTGTTCCGGCATGTGCTGCACGATCACAACCCCCGGGCTGTCTTTGGGAAGGGATTCTAAAAACAATCGCAATGCCTCGGTGCCACCGGTTGAAGCACCCACAGCCACGACTTTTTCGGTTGTACGAACCACGGATTTTGCCCAGGGGCTCCGGAGTACGGCGTCGGCGGTGAGTTTGGGTGGCACGGTTCGAATGGGAGTGATTTTTTTAAGCCTGGCGACCGATGCCGCCAGGACAGCGTCGCAGATACGGATTTTGGATTCCTCAAGGAACAGTTTGGTTCCCAGGCGAGGCTTCTCAATGATATCGATCGCGCCGTAGTCCATGGCTCTTAACGCATTTTCGGATCCCTTCAACGCCATGCTCGAACAGATGACAACGGGGATCGGATGTTGCTTCATGATTTTTCTTAAAAAGGTAAGGCCGTCCATGCGCGGCATTTCCACATCCAATAAAATAACATCCGGGACTTCGCGATTGATTTTCCTGGCGGCAAAATAGGGGTCAGAGGCGGTTCC
Source organism: Desulfobacterales bacterium (assembly GCA_029940345.1). Lineage (GTDB taxonomy): Bacteria > Desulfobacterota > Desulfobacteria > Desulfobacterales > JAUCGF01 > JAUCGF01. The sequence goes on along the minus strand of JAOZRC010000218.1, from coordinate 2,195 downwards.
CATCACTTCTATTTTGGGGTGCGAATTCAAAAGTTTCAGCATCGTCTGCCGCACAACGGCGGAATCGTCTACAACAAGCACTTTGATTTTTTTTATCATTATACAATCACTTAGTAATAGCGCAAAAATGAGTCGAACCCATAACGGCTATTTATATTCATGATCTTACTCTATTGATTAAGATCATGAAATTTGTTAAGCTTATTTAGTTCTACTTTGGTAAATTGATATGTAGGGTGGGTGGAGCCCATATGCATCAAGCTAACCTGCCTCCCCGCCTGTAGTTTGATAATTCTGATCAAAGCTATCCATCTACGGTATCTGTTGCAGCACTAGCTCACGAACTGTTTTACGCTCTCTTTTTTGCTTGCAGTTTCTGAGTATATCCTCCTTAAGTTCAATGAGAATTTCTCCTATCATACCTGAAAATAGAACTCTTTCCAAACGCCTAAGTCTTTTTAGCCAGCATATAAGCTTATATTCGCTAACTTCTCGTTGAAAATGACGGAGCGCATACCGGGACGCATAAGAATACAAAATTGTCATAACGGCTATGACAATTAACCGGCCATACAGATAACATTTAATTCGTTCAGGCACCGTTCCTTTGAGAATATGGATATTAAGCAAAGATTTCCAGGATTTGAAAATCAATTCTATTTGCCAACGAATGCGGTATACGGTTCCGATAATTTCTGAAGGCAATATCTCTCCATCCGTATTCGTTATATATAAACCAAATCGCAACCATTCCGAGTATTCCCAGCTTAACTTTCCACCTTTCTTTTTTGCTGCCGCATTCGCTTTTCTCCGCCGGGCATTCACAACATCATCCGGCAATTTATAAACAATAAGACGGCAAGGCATCCTTTGTTTGCCGATAAATACATTAATCTCGATTACTGACTGATTAGGAAAATTTTCGGAGATATGTTTCCCTGGTTCCGTTTCAGAGGCGCCTTTTTCCGGCGTCAGGTAAATTTTGACTCCTTTAAGAAGCCGACTTAAGAAAAAAGCATTGGCTTCCGCTATCAGTGCCAAAACATCAATTTTAAAGTAGCCCTGGTCTCTTATAACCAAGTCACCCGCCTGAAGATAATTTAAAATTCGGACAGATAGTGATTGATCTGGCTCATTAGAATCAGTGATATAAAGGTTTTGTATGATCATATCTGAAAGTTCGTATATCAGATTGATTTTCAAAGCCGATTTGCTGGCGCTGCCACCGGAACCTTTGAAATCTTCCGCCAGCTTCTCATTCAGGCTGCACTGGGTGCTATCCTCAATAAAAATATGGTTAAATGGCAATAACGATTCCGTAACACTGGCATCAGTAACGGTTTCCAAATTTCTCTCTATTGCCTGGTTCAAAACGCTTTCTAAAAAATCGACGGCCGATTCTGAATTAATTCGCTGGCTTAATGCCTGAGGACTGATATCCGCTTCCGGGTTAATATCTTTTAACAGGTCGCAAAGCCCTGCCAAGGATTCAAAGGGATTTTCCATATTTTTAACAGTCATCAGTCCTAGAAAATCGCTTCCTTCTATTTTACCAGTCGAACGCTGAATGAATCGGCTTTCTTTGGCCGCATTTTCGATCTGCTCTTTATTGAAAATGTCGCTGATTTTATCAATTAAGGCCGGATGCAGTGTTATCGTACTATCTTTATCGTTTATTTTTATGCCTTCGGTCATCGTGCTAACCCCTTCCACTTTTATAATGACTAAGTTGTTAGCACTGTGAATATACATATTTCCGTTTAAATGTCAACGAATATCAAACATCACTCATCACAAGGGTATACCAAATCTGACAAGCCTTGGATTACGTTGTCGAAAACTTGTCAATTTCAAGATAATATACTGATATTAAACAAATTAATTATAGTTAATTTTTTTAGCTTGATGCATATGGGGTAATACCCGGTGCGATCACATCAATATTGACCGTTTCCGCTGCCGCATTTATAAATTCCAGCGGGGCCAGCACAGGAGCGTCTTTATTAATGGTGGCTCTTCCGAAAAGGAGTCGTTGCACAGCTTCCGTTTCGGTTTCATTATCAGGTTCGATAGCGTTCGGCATATTTCGACGCGACAGATTAAAATCGTATAATGCGTTATAGTAATCGACTGCCAGGTAACGATAGTCTTCCCAAGGGAAATAAAAAAGAATTCTATACCAATGCGCGTCAGGG
>JAOZRC010000912.1 GCA_029940345.1 Desulfobacterales bacterium | reverse complement strand
GTTTCATAGTGTCCCGGCCGGCCGTCAACAGGATTCAAATCCACGTACGGCATACCTGTCACCGGGCCACCGGCTTTATGCTGAGTGCAAGTGTCCGCATGCGTGGCCGGCATATCTATCATGACCAGACGCATGGCATAGCAGTTTTTACAAAAACTATCGGTTTGCTTGTGTGCTTCCGATTTATCATCAGCACATTCCAATGGTTGAACCACAGCCCATACATTTGCAATGTCGTCATCTTCGTCGATTGCCTCCACCGTAATTGTAGCGTGATTTTGATTCTGGATTGTCGAAGGCACTGATATATTAATGATTTCAGGTGCCTGTTGACCAGTTGCGGCTCCGTTGCCGATATAAGTGTCTGGTGCCAGATTATCGCTGTCATCCATCATAGGCGTCTGATGTTCAAAGGATTGATGGATGGCAGATGAAGCTCTGTCAAAGGCTGTTTGAAGATTCAGGCCGTTGCTGATATGCCCCCAAAAATAGCTGGAAAAGGAGATCAGTCCGTTGATGATAAAGTAGGCGTCTTGGTCCGATGCCGTTCCCGTCAAAACGATTCGCTGTTGGCCGTTCGCAGGTTTAAGCGCATTGATAAAACTGCCGGAATGGCAGGCATCATACGCCACAGTCACAACGCCCGGCAGGGTGTTTTGCAATTCATCCAGCCATCCGGCCAGTTCACCGGCGTTTAACAGTTCCCTTTGGCTGAAACGGAAATTTTGAATCCCGCCATGATCGACCAGATAAATTGCAAGGTTGTCCGCATTCTGCGCCCATTGGGTGACCGCCCATTCCAGATTGTCCCCGGTGGCATTGATAAATTCTTCTTCAGTGCGCAGTTCGGTGTCAACGTCGCTTAAATAGGTGAGGTAGCGAATCGTCAGATTGGAAAAGCCTTGGTTCAGCAAAGCGCGGTAGGCCATATTGGCGCACAATTGGGTGGCGTCCCACAACTCGTTATCACGATCCGGGCCGCCGCCGGCCACAATGATCGCTTTCATGGTTTTATCCGTGTCAAAGCTCTTTCTGAAAACCTGTATCCGGTGGTTGCCGGTATCGGTAACATACACGCGGCCTTGGGAATTGACACGGATAGCGGCAGGATGGTTAAATTCGCCTGGCGCGTTTCCGAAACGTCCAAAAGCGGCCAGAAGTTCACCATGATGATTTAATTTAATAATTCTGTGATTGCCAGTATCAGCGACATAGATATTGCCGCTGCTATCAACGGCGATACCGCGGGGTGCGTTCAGTTCAATGTCAATGCGTGTCCATTGATTATCATCAAGCTTCAAAATAGCGTCAGCACCGGTATCCACTGCATATGCTTTACCATCTGTATCTGCCGCGACATTCCAGGGAACGCTAAAACCATTCCATTGCGCCTGAAGTATGCCTGTTTTATCAAACTTGAGGATACGCTGATTGGCGGAATCCGCCACATATAGATTTTTATCCTTATCAATAGTTATACCGCGGGGTTGGTTAAACGTGTCGTTATCGCCAAAAGATTCCCAAATTACAATTTCACCATTTTTAAACTTGACAATACGATTATTGCCGGTGTCCGCTGCATATAAAATGTCGTTCTGAGCCGCAACACCGAAAGGCCGGTTCATTTTATTGTTTTCATTGCCGAATCCGCCCCATTCGTTTAGATACTGTCCATCCGCTGTAAACTGCCGGATGCGATGGTTAGCCGTATCCGCAACATAAACCGAACCGTCGGAATCAATGGCAATGCCTTGGGGTGAATGCAATTTTTTATCTTTGACATCGAAATGCCGGCTATAGCTCTGCCATGTATTCATAAAAGCGCCGTCCGAGGTAAATTTTTGGATACGGTTATTGCCCGAATCAGCCACATAAATAAAACCTTGGCGATCTATGGCCAACCCTTGGGGCAATGTAAAATGCGATTCTACGGCGCCACAAAACAGATCAACTCCGCAATCAGATTGTGTGTCTGATGGAAGCATCTCAAGCCCTTGTGCGCCGATACCGGTAAAAAGGCCGTCCGAATCAAATTTCTGCACGCGGTTCTCTTTATCAAGCACATAAATATTTCCTTGGGCATCAAGATTAATGCTTACCGGTTCGATAAATTTCCCCGGTGCGCAATCATTTCCGCCACTGCAATGGCCGAATTCCCCCCATTCACCTGCAAGCAGACCATCCGTATCGAATTTCTG
>JAOZRC010000911.1 GCA_029940345.1 Desulfobacterales bacterium | reverse complement strand
ATCACTGACCTGGGGTTGAAACCCCAGGCTATATCACTTTGCCGCTCTGCGGCATAAGCTCCCCCCAAATCCGTTATAATCAGAAAAAATGTGAACTACGAATAACCACTAATGAACTCTGATAAAAATCAATCATTCGTGTTCATTAGTGGTTCATTAAGGGCTGCACTCCTTCAAAAGTGTAAACTACTTTCAGACTGATATGAAGGATGCCCTATTTTGTTTAAATCCTTCAGGAACAGACGATAATTTTGAAATCCGTCCCGCATTACGAATCCTTAAACACAGGGATATTATAATTGCCCCCGAACGCCCGAAAAATGCCGTTTATTCCATCATGGTCGGAAAAGTAAATATCATCTCGGTTTTTGACATATTCCAAAACTTCCCCGGTAAATCCGCCACTGGACACCAGCCACATCTGAACTTCCGGGACAGTGCGTTCGGCGTCCATAGCTTCCTGCTTCAGGGCTTCGGCCGCGTGTTCCAGCTTTTTAACCTTTTTCATCCCCATTTTCACTTTGGTGTATTTGCATTCGCAGATCCAGACGCGTTCAACGCCCTTGGTTATCCCGCGTCCGTAAACATCAATCTGAAAAGACCTTGTTTTAGTGCCTTTGGCATATTTGGTGTCAACGAATTGGAACAGCGGCACACTGATTTCCCCGGTTTTTCCGAAGAGTTTGCCGTCCAGTATCTCATAGTCAAATTTCATCATGGTCACCTGAACCACCAATTCCAGGAACCGTCCTTTGAGGTTGTTGAACAGGCTTTGCTGGCTCAGGTCAATATCTTCAATCCCTTCCAGTTCCTGCTTGTAGAGGAATTTGATAAAGCGCATCAGGCAGATATCGTTAAACGAGTAAAACCGAGCCGCTGTCCGGTAAACTAAATCAGCCTGGTATAGTTTTTCAATCTTTTTATCAACTGCCTTTTTGGATACATCCAGTTTGGCAGCGATCGCTTTGGTGTCCACCGGCTGGTTATTGTATTTTGTGAAGTAATAGATAATCTTGCGGCCCAGCGTATCATCATCGTCTGCATTGATATACTTGCGGTTGTCCTCGAAATGGGTCTGCCAGAAACCGTAAATCTTGCCGTTTTCGATTTCATAGCGGATAAGCCGGTCAATCGCGTCTTTGTCATTAAACGCTTTGTTTTCATAGTCCGAAACACTCAGGCAGTACAGGTAATAGGGGTGCCCGCCAGTCTGGGCGCTGGCATAAAGGGCGTTTTCAGGCGTGATTTTAGCTTCAGAGAAATACAATTTCAGTAATGTTTGTAACAATACGGCGCCGTCAGGGACAGACAAAGGTTTCAGGTAGGTGAATCCGAAACGTCCCCCTAACGGCCCTCCCATCACAGTTCTGAACACAAGCGTTACGGCTGAACCGGATACCAGCATGGGCGCTTTGCGGCTTTGGGACATCCGGTCATACGTTGCTGTTAGATTGGTTGCCCCCTGATCGGTCAGAAGTCCCTTTGCTTTCATCCCCACGAGATGGGCTCGCGTAGTATCGTAAACAGAGAATTTCATATCCTGAAATTCATCAATGATCACCGCCACCCGGGTTCCGGAATGGGAGGCTAACATTTCAGGAAGCGTTATAAAGGCATCCCAATGATTTCTGGCATCTTCATAACCACCTTCCTCATAACGTTTGAGGAAGTATTGAATCATTTCTTTGGCAAGCTGCACGGCTTTATGTTCTGAGCGATATTCAAGGCTGTCTTTCAATTTAAAAGAGATATCCTTAAACAGAGCAGGGTCCTGATGACAATACGCGATATATTGACGGAAAAAAGTGGTGGCATATTCCATGAGAAATTTTCGTAAGGTTGTTTTCTCCCGCTTCATCCGGAAGTAAAAGGGCGCGACCTTGTACTCCGGTTTAAAGAACACCGTATTCACCAGTCGGTCCAACAGAACGGTTTTTCCCATACGGCGGGGCGCAATAAGGGCGGTACTCGGCGCGGTCATCCGCTGAATGTTTTTGATCCAGGCATCCAGGTTTCGCAGGATTTCCACCCGGTCCGTAAATTCCTCATACGCCACCATCTCTTCCACAGGCAGGATTGTTTCTTCATTCATGGTTATCGCTCCAATAATTTCAGATATGTATCACGATTCTTTAAACACAGGAATATTATAATTGCCCCCGAACGCCCGAAAAATGCCGTTTATTCCATCATGGTCGG
>JAOZRC010000217.1 GCA_029940345.1 Desulfobacterales bacterium | reverse complement strand
TTTCTAAAACAATGTTATCAACTTATCTTATATATGCTTGGATCGTCTCTGTCACAGCCATCTTTTCAATGTTGGTTATGATAGCTTCATTGATTGACTCCAAAGGGGTGAATCCCCACAAAATTGCCGGTATGTGGGCCCGTAGTATTCTTTTCGGAAGCCGAATCAAAGTGCGTATTCGGGGGCTTTCCAATATAGATATTTCCAGATCTTATATATATATGCCCAACCACCAAAGTTTTTATGATATACCTGTGATCCTGGGATGCCTCCCTGTGCAATTCCGGTGGCTGGCGAAACATGAATTGTTTGAAATTCCACTTTTCGGTATGGCCATGCGACGCGCCGGTTATATCAGCATCAACCGGACAAATCGCCGTTCGGCGTTTAAAAGCCTTAAAGTGGCTGCGCGTATTATCCGCAACGGCGTGTCAGTAGTTATCTTCCCGGAAGGTACCCGCAGTTCGGATGGTCACATCCTGCCGTTTAAAAAAGGTGGGTTCGTATTGGCCATTCAATCAGGTGTGCCGATTGTTCCTGTTATCATTCAAGGTACATCCGCTATTATGACCAAAAAAAAGAAAAAAATTATACCGGGCGAGGTTTTAATCGAAGTGCGCGCGCCGATTATGACAACAGATTACACCTTTAAAACCAAAGAAGCCTTAATGGATCGTGTGAAAACAGTGATCCGTGAGCCGTTTGAAAATATTAGTTAGATCAACTGCCAACATAAGCTGGGATACTGATGTAGCGCGGAAAGCTGTTCCGCGTCGTCCATAGCGGCTTCGAGGTTGCCCTTTGCCAGATACAGTGCGGAACAGCTTTCCGCTTTACAAGAGAGGACTAAAATTGCAATTGAAAATTATCCCTTTAGGTGGGTTGGGTGAAATCGGGCTCAATATGACAGTTTTTGAATATGATGAATCTGTCTTAATTGTGGATGCCGGTCTGATGTTTCCTGAGGCCTATATGTTAGGCGTTGATTATGTTATCCCGGATATGGCGTACATCCGACAAAACCGGCAGAAAGTATCCGGTATTGTGCTGACTCACGCTCATGAAGACCATATCGGCGCTTTGCCCTATTTGCTCCGTGAAGTAAACGTGCCAATATTCGGAACCGCATTTACCTTAGCGATTGTCAGTAATAAACTTGAGGAACATGGTCTGCTGGACAACACCGTGCTTAATACGATCAGACCCGGCCAAAAGATGACGCTTGATTCGTTTGAATTGGAATTTATCCGGGTGAGCCACAGCATTGTTGACGGGATCGGAATTGCTTTACAAACACCACTGGGTGCTATCATACACACCGGTGATTTTAAAATTAATCCCGCCCCTGTTGACGGTGTTAAAACCGATGTCAGCCGGTTCGCCTGGTACGGACAAAAAGGGGTTCTGGCGCTGCTATCCGATTCCACCAATGTGGAAAAAGAGGGCTACACAATTTCCGATCAAAAGGTCGGTGCCGCTCTCAATAAAATCATATTGGAAAGTCATGGCCGGATTATCATCGCGTTGTTCGCATCCGCTATTACGCGTATCCAGCAAATTATCGATATTGCCTACGCCTCAGGCCGCAAAGTGCTTTTTAATGGCCGCAGTATCGAAACCAATGTCGCTATTGCCATGGAGCTTGGCTTTATTCACGTACCCGAAGGCATGGAAATCGATATTCGTCAGATTAATGATTTCCCTGACGACAAAATCGTTATTATCACAACGGGCAGTCAAGGGGAGCCCATGGCCGCTTTGGCGCGTATGTCCACCGGTTTTCACAAACAGATCAAAATCAGGAAAAACGACACGGTTATCCTGTCTTCCAAGTTCATTCCGGGTAATGAAAAGGCGATTGCCAGGATTATCAATAATCTGTATCGACGGGGCGCTGATGTGATCTATGAAAAAATATCCGCGATTCATGTATCCGGCCATGCGTTTCGTGAAGAACTGAAATTGATGATCAATTTGACTGATCCCAAATATTTTATTCCCATTCACGGCGAATACCGGCATCTGGTTTTGCATTCCCGTTTGGCCATGGAAACAGGCATCCCCGAAGATCATATCTTACAAATCGAAAATGGTCAGATGATTTGCTTTGAGGCCGACGGTGGGGAAACAGTCGGTCGGATTGACAATAACCGGGTTGACACCGCAAGGGTGTTAATTGATGGCAAGGGGGTTGGAGATGTGGGACGCAGCATTTTGAAAGAACGGCGTCATTTATCCGAAGATGGTCTGGTGGCTGTGAATATGGCGATTGATGAAGAAACCGGGTATATTATCTTCGGTCCCAAAATTGATTCGCGCGGGTTTGTGTTTGCCGGAGAAACCGGTCATCTGCTTGAAGACGCTAAATGCGTTATTCTTGAAATTGTAGAAGAGATTGGCGCTGACACACCGGACCGCATCAGCCTGATCCGCTTAAAAGTACAAAAAGCGCTCAGGCAATATTTTAAGTTTACGATCCGTCGCTATCCCATTATCCTCCCTTTTATTATTGAAGTTTGACTATCAGGTGTGATGCTAACATCCAACATCGAATACTGAACACTGACACCTGCTATGCGCAAAGAAATCATCGGCCTTATTTTATTATTTCTCATTATTTTTACGCTGATCAGCCTGTTGACATTTCATCCGGACGACCAGTCCGTTCATAATGCCACTGATATAAGCCATGTACATAACCGGTTTGGTATTGTGGGCGCCTATTTTTCCGGGATGTTGATCGGTTTTTTTGGCGTCGGGGCCTTCTGGACGCCTCTCCTGCTTGTCCTGGTGACTATCCATTTTTGGAGCAAACGCTCCAAACAGACGATTGCGTTGACCATCATCGGTGGAATTATCCTGGTTGTCACAACGGGGGGATTGTTCGGCTTGCGCCTGGTGCCGGCAACCGAACTGGTTATTTGGGGGCGGTCATACTCGGCTGGCGGCATTGTCGGTATTTTGATACAACTTTTTCTCGAGAAATACACCAACACCACCGGCGCGTTGATCATCCTGATTCTTGCATGGCTTATCGGATTTATCATGGGCACCGGATTTTCCCTGAGCCGGTTTATAGGGCAATGGACGCACTTTTTCGCCCTATCTTTTCAAAAAAGCGTTCAGCTTTGGGAAAAATGGAAACACAACAGGCCGCAACGTCCATTAAAGCAAAAACGTCTCTTGCCTAAGAAATTGCGCCTGAAAAAACAAGACCGCGTCTATCATCCGAATCCGCATGAAAATATTGAAGAAATAAAAGCGCCTCAGTTTAAAATAGTTCCTGCCAAGGCTCCCCAAAAAATTGCACCGGTTTCAACCCAAGCGACCAGTTTGTCTAAATCAGGCTTTCAACTGCCGAGCGCCGATTTTCTGACAAATGCTGATAAATCGTCTAAAAAGGTGAACAATCAACAATTACAACTTTATTCCAAACAGCTTGAGCAGAAATTGAATGATTTTAACGTCAACGGGCGGGTGGTCGCAGCCAATTCCGGCCCGGTCATCACGACATTTGAATATCAACCCGCCGCGGGTGTTAAAATTAACAAAATTGTGAATCTTGGCGATGATTTGGCACTGGCGATGCGCGCTGCCAGTATTCGTATTGTGGCTCCGATCCCGGGAAAAGCGGCGGTGGGCATTGAAATTCCCAATACCAATCGTCAATTGGTGAATTTTAAAGATGTCGTCTCTTCCCAAGCGTTTAAAAAATCACCTTCGCCCCTGACGATCTGCCTGGGAAAAAATATTGTAGGCCGCACCGTGGTGGCGGCCTTGGATAAAATGCCGCACTTGTTAATTGCCGGTGCCACCGGGACAGGCAAAAGCGTGGGATTAAACAGCATGATTTGCAGTTTGTTATATAAATCATCTCCTGATGATATGAAATTGCTCATGGTGGACCCCAAGCGGATTGAATTTTCCATGTATGACGGTATCCCCCATCTGATCACACCCGTTGTTACGGAGGCGGATAAAGCCACAAACGCTCTTTTTTGGGCAGTGAATGAAATGGAACGCCGTTACGATCTGTTGGCTCAATTAAAAGCGCGTAATTTGATGCAATATAACCAATATGTCGATATGAGAAAGACAAATGCGGATGGTGTGACGCCGGCGAAAGAGCCGTTTATTGTGATTGTCATTGATGAATTGGCGGATTTGATGATGGTGGCATCCCGGGATGTGGAAGTCTCTTTGACCCGCCTGGCACAGATGGCGCGTGCTGCTGGAATTCATTTGATCCTTGCCACCCAGAGGCCTTCCGTGGATGTTCTCACCGGACTCATCAAAGCAAATTTCCCCACCCGGCTCTCTTTCCAGGTTTCATCACGCATTGATTCAAGAACCATCATTGACGGCAATGGTGCCGAAACACTGCTGGGTGATGGCGATATGCTTTTCCTTCCGCCTGGAACAGCCAAATTGCAACGTATCCACGGCGCCTATATATCTGATAAGGAGATTGATCGACTGATCGTATTTCTCAAAAACCAGGGACAGCCGCATTACGATATGGCCATCACCCAGACAGCGCCATCTAAAAAAACTGATAAAAAATCCCCAAAAAAAAGGTCAACAACTGATTATGACGCACGCTATGATGATGCGGTGGCATTTGTCACCAAAAAGCGGCGGGTGACTGTTTCCACGATTCAGCGTCATTTCAGAATTGGCTACAAACGCGCCGTTCGCATCATGGAAGCGATGGAAGCAGAGGGCGTGGTGGGGCCGTCGGAGGGCGTTAAACCGCGAGAGGTTTTGGTTCGCATCAAGACAATTTAAGGCTTTGGCAATAAAACTTCGTACTATTGGCGCGCCGGCCCGGTTTGCAAGTGAAGGTCATTTTTTCATGGTAATGATTGATGAAATCCAGTTTATGACCAAACATATTTTTCGTGATAAAGCGTGTGAAAATGTTCATAGCACACTTCCCGGCGCATATCACGGCCTTGTTGAATCCAAAACAGCGCCTATGCTTGTAGCCGGGAGTTATATCGGGTGGATGTCGCGCATGATGTTCGATATGTTTAAAGGCGGAAGGCTTAAATATACTGAATTATTATCCAAGCTTACTTTTAACGAAGGCATTGAAGCCGTTCATAAATATGCGGATTATTATAATGTGTCAATTTCAGAAGAAATTGCCCTTGCAATAAATGTGCTGGCACAAAGCGATCCTTTTTATATCGCCGCTATTTTCCGAAGTGATTATCAGGCAAAGGATTTGCAAACCGTTGATGGGGTTATCAGAACATTAACTTATGAAGCTGCTGACAGGAGAGGCGAATTATCCCGAACCTGGTCAGAATACATCGACACAACCATTAAGGAAGTCAATGACAAGTACGCCAAACAGATTCTTTTATTTCTTTCGCGAGAACGGCACAAAGAATGCACCCGCGAAGAGATCGGCAACCATCTCAACGGCGCGTTAAGTGACAGGGAGCTTGAACATCGCTTGCGAACGCTGGTTTATGGAGATCTGATCACCAAAGGGAGCAATGATTTCCGGTATAGCGGCATCCCTGATGACATTTTGGACTTGATCTTTCGTGAGCGGTATGAAGAGGAAATCTATCGCACCCACCCGGATATCACAGCAGAACTTGCCGCCCGAATCAAAGCGCTTGAGGATCATAACAAATCCCTCCAAGGCGCATTGAACGAACTCAAAGGCCGAATGCTCGAATTCGTTATCCATCGGGAATTGAACCGCATCAGCCAAAAAGGCGCAACCTTGCGGAATCTCAAACAGCGTCTGCGGCCATTTTTAACCCCTCAGATTGCCGAATTTGCCACTGATATGGCCAGTTTCTTAAAGCAAAGCAAATTTGATACGGTGTGGCGCAGCTATTATATCCGATTGCCAGACACCGGTGTCAGAGAGTTGGACATTGTGGCCGAAGGGGCCGACAGCGATTCCTATTGGGCGCTTATCGCCGAGATAAAAAACCGGGATGAACAATATCCGCCGACCATGATTGAGGTTAAAGCCTTTATCACCAAAACGAAGCTGTTTAAACAGCAGGTTATGCAAGAAGGTAAAACAATTCAGTTTATCTGTCCGGTTTATATCAGCGCCAAAGGATTTGACGCTCCTGTTGAAAAAATGTTGCACGAAAACGGAGTGCTGACGGCGGATATGGATAGTTGGGACGTTCAGTGAGGCGAAAGGCGTGCAAGCTTTGGACCTGGCCATCCAGGAAGGTGAATCAAAACTCGCAAAAATTCGGCAAATCAAAGCCATCCAAAGGGAGATTGAACAGGAAGAAATAAAACTGGCCAAGGAACAAATTCGGGACGCCATTTTTGACGTGATGGATACTACCGTGCGTTACTGGGAGCTATGCATCGGCAAAACCAAAGTGAATTTGACCGATGAAAGCAAGCTTTGGGCGGTAACTGGGGATGATCTCGGCAACATGAGGACGCGAACAATGGATCGTTACCTCAGACACGCCACCATTCCCAAACATCCCAACTATAATGCCGTCCTCAAAACAGGCGAATTCGTAATTGGCAAATGCCCCCTGCGATTTCCCCGATCTGGAAAATAAACTGAGCGCGCGCATGCATGATCTTGAAAACCTGCGTCGTAGGATATAGCAAAATAGGAATTCCAGATTCTATGTGTTACAAAACTACGCCTTAACATTCCCATGATCAGGTAAAACTGCAAGCTTTACCGGTGGAACCTCTTAAATGAACATCTTCGCCCTCAATCCACACCGTGTGATCACCGGCGCATATCCCCGGACTTTCATCTGATTGAATAACAGCGGCCGGCTCACCGGAAAATTCCATGAACTCTGCTTCTTCCGATGATTGATTAAACACCGATTTTCACAGAATGTCAAACCGTCATAATTTCACCCTGATTTCTGAGGGCATAACCAACCTAAATAATCTGATTTTCCCTTCCGAATAGAAACTACTACTCAGAATATATAATTAATTTCTAATATTTTAGTATGTTAAACTGTGTTGAAAATTCCAACACCTACCTGATATTGTATTAATTTAGCCTGTCTGTTCCACTTTAAAATACTGTTTTAAGGCATACCTATGTCGAATAAACATGTTGTTCGGTCTTTTTCTGTTTGCTGAGATCAACCCCAAACCCCATGAGCACGGTATTCCCGTTGACTATAGTCCGTACAGCCGTAAAAAGATGAGGAATTCTTTTACCGCTCTTGGTGACAAAAGTTGCCTCAACCGTGGTTTCCCCGTGGGTGAACACCTGATCCACGGCAGCTGCAATTTTTGCATGTTCGGCTGCATCGAAGAAGTCCATGGGGTCCATGTCAGCAATGTCATCTTCACCATATTCAGTGATTTCATCATGCTTCTTATTGCGGCGGATTAGCTGGAATGTATCGTCCCAATTGTAGAAGATGCTGGGAAGTTCGTCGAGGATCTCATCTAACATTTTTTTCTCTGACGCCAGTGAAGCGTTGGAACGTTTAAGTTCGGATAACTCATGTTTAATTTTGGTGAAACTTGTTTCTAATTCTTCAATATCAGTTTTTTCAGATATTTTAGGCCCCTATTAAATATTGCTCATCAATGTAACACTTTTTTCAGGGTTTGGATTAGCAAAAGTCTCTCTTTTTCCTCCAACGCGGATAGAAAATTCGAATTAACCTGCCGGATCAGGGGAGGCAGCTTTTTCGCTACAGTTTTACCCTCATTCGTTAGATAAATCCGGTGAGCACGGCGGCTGTTGGGATCCGGGCAACGCTTTACCAATCCCTTTTTTTCCAGTGCGTCCAGGTTTCGGGTTGTGGCGTAGCCCGGAATACCGATGGCATTTCCCAGCTCTGTCTGGTTGACGCCTTCCTGTTCGGAGAGCATCATTAATGTGGCAAAAATTCCTTTGTTCAATCCAATGGAGCGGAGTTCATCATCCAATATCAGGTCTATTTTTCGGGCAAGCATTTGCACTAACCACCCAAAACTGTTTTCACGTAGCTGTTTTATTCTGATACCGGTCAAACCTTATTTTATAATTTTAAACCTTAGAGCCTGTTTGGAAAGTCGTGATCGAAGCGAAAAAGTTTGAGAGCGAGGGCTGATTTTCACAAATTTTAAGGGAATAGCCGGCCTATTGCCATGAAATTTGCGGAAATCAGAACCGCTCTCACGCTTTTGCAGCCGATTTAAGACTTTTCAAACAGGCTCTTA
>JAOZRC010000910.1 GCA_029940345.1 Desulfobacterales bacterium | reverse complement strand
CCTTATTGAAATAGGTGCGCAAGCTGAAAATCTTTACGGCGTTGATCTGTTAATAACGCGACTGCAAAACGCCAAAGAACGTTATCCGCACATTGCTTTCCAATGCGTTAACGCTGAACAGCTTCCTTTTGCTGACGGATTTTTCAATATCATTCTCTTTTTCACCGTCTTTTCTTCTATTCTGGATAGTTCCATGCAGCGTAATATCGCGCGGGAAGCGAACCGGCTGTTAGCGCCAGGCGGGATCATTTTTTGGTATGACTTTCGTTATAATAATCCATTTAATCCGCATGTTCGCGCAATGCGTTGTTCAGATATTCAAAATCTTTTTAAGGGTTTTGATTTGCATTTTATTCCGATAACATTATTACCTCCTTTGGCACGCCGTCTTGGAAGATATACATCTTTTTTGTATCCTAAACTGGTGCGAATACCTTTTTTAAGAACCCATTTTATTGGTCTTTTGTTGAAAAAACAGGCATCCTTTAAAATATACTCGTGAAGGCCATAATTGGTGATTTGATAATTGATCAATGCCATAATTTATAGGCGTAAGACATAGTTTAAAATCACCAATTATGACCGTGCCAAGTATAGCCTAAAGTGGTTTACACTTTTTCTATATCGTCCCTACGGGACTTGTTGAATTAGCAAGCATCTTTCTATAGATATTATGTCCCTAACGGGTCAAAGTGTAACATGACTAATGAAGGAGGCCAAAAAACAATAGGGCTTTTCAGGTCGAAGAGGTCGCCTGCATATAGTTTATCGTGAAACTAAAAAAACCGACAGGAAATCGTGATTCGGACTCAATCCTTGCTTAAAATGCCGATCGAACAGCTAAGGAAGATGCATGTTGATTTCAAGCTCTGCGGAGGCAATGCGTTATTGGACGTTCCTCATACTTTGCTTGGTTATATAATTGCCCTTTTGTATGATGAGTCGCCAACAGCACCGGAGGCTGCACCGAACGCCTGGGAAAATTTGATCAACCAGTTAAACATGCACCACCTGCTTCCTTTGCTGTATTGGAAGATCAAGCATGCGTCAAAGCACTCCCGACCGCCTGCGACTGTTTTTGATAAGCTAAGATTCGCTTTTATGTTCAATGTGCATCGTTTGATAAAAGCTGAATCTCAACTGGAAGAAATTGCTAACGCTTTTAACCGTGAAAAAGTGCGCCTTCTGGTGATGAAAGGACCGGCCATGGCGTGGACGGTGTATCCGGATCCAGCTGTCCGCTTTTTTAGCGATCTGGATTTGTTGGTGCATCCTGAACGATTTGTTCAGGCCCGCGCCATTCTTGCCAGACTCGGATATAAGTGTAGAGTGAATCGGTTTGATATATTTCAAGACTCTTTATGTAATGAAGAATTTGCACCTCCGTTAGACAAGCGTGCTTATCTCAGCATTGATCTCCACTGGATCGCACATGTTTTTTACGGCAACCGTAGGCGCGTTGAAACAGAAACACTTTTTCGGAATGCGAGAAATGTCCAGATCGGCAATGTAAAAACCGAGATGATGCATCCCGTGGATGCGCTGATTTATGCATCGCATCACATGATTATGAACCATTGCAATGAGATCAGGTTGAATTGGATATATGAAATCGCTCAGTTAGCCAGGAGCCTTGAGGTTCCTTCAGAATGGCTCGAATTGCAACAAAAAAGCATTTCTTGGGGCGCTTGCCTGGCTGTTGAAAAAGCGCTTAAAATGTCACAGGTATGGACAGGTATGGTTCTGCCTGATCAGTTTGCCGATTTTACACGCTGGCCGTCATCCCATCTGGCTGAAACGACCGCAATGGCCGACACGTTGCAAAGACGGTATGAAAACCCGGTTGTGGCCGCCAAATTGTATTTTGCGAATGTTACGGATGCTGAATCTCTGTTGAAAGTGCTCATTAAACTTATCTTCCCCACCCAGGAATATATGCGCCACTATTACCCGAATGCCAACGGACGTCATTTCTTTGCCTACTTTCGCCGCTGGGGGATATGGGCGGTCAATGGGATGCGATGGCTCTTGAAGCAATGAAACGTTCCGGGGTTGTCGTTTTAGCCATCATCAAAATGTGCTGGGCCGGTCTGCGTCTTTTGGAATATTATCTGAGAACCTGTTTGAAAAGTCTTAAATCGGCTGTAAAAGCGTGAGAGCGGTTCTGATTTCCGCAAATTTCATGGCAATAGGCCGGCTA
>JAOZRC010000909.1 GCA_029940345.1 Desulfobacterales bacterium | reverse complement strand
AGAACCGCTCTCACGCTTTTGCAGCCGATTTAAGACTTTTCAAACAGGCTCTTACTAAATTAAATCCTTGTAGATCAGCGAGGAAAGTGTAAACCACGTTTAATCTTATATGAAGGATGCCATAAAATAGATCAGATTAGAAGAAGAGGGGTGAAAACTGATGAGCGTTGTTTCAAAATCTGAAAAAAAACTACATAACGCAGGCGTTCACAATAAGGCGCATGAAAAACAAGGTTGGCTGCAACGCTTTTTAAGCTGGCTGAACCAGGGAACCCAAAAAGCGTTGCGTCAACAAGGTAATTGTTTCAGTTGACGAATTAAACGATAAACGGTTGCCGTTGGCAACTCAATTCAAGTTAAAAAATATATCAATAAAAGGAGGTGCTCATTGCACGCAACTATTCAAAAACCGATTGAAGAGATTGTAAAGCACATTAAACCCGGAGAGAAAGTGTTTGTTGTGGGCTGTAACAATTGTGCTTGGAAATGCCACTCCGGTGGTGAAGATGAAACCAAAGGCATGGCTGAACGCCTTGAAAAAAGAGGCATTGAGGTTTCCGGTTATTCCGTACCGGGTCCCCAAGGCATGTCGCTTTGCAAGTTGGACCACACAACCAAAGTGTTGAAGGAAGACTACGCCGAGCAATTTAAAAATACAGATTCTTTTCTCGTGCTAGGCTGCGGTCAGGGGGTGCATACGGTCATTGATGCCACCGATGGCGGCATGGTCCATCCGGGCGTTGATACTATTTTCGGAGGTGAGACGATTTCCGAAAGTGAAATCGCCGAATATTGCTCCCTGTGCGGCGAATGCATTATCGAATTCACTGGCGGGTTGTGCCCGTTGACCCTCTGTGCCAAAAGCCTGCTGAATGGGCCTTGTGGCGGTGCCGAAAACGGCAAATGTGAGGTGGACAGTGAGCGGAACTGCGGCTGGATCATGATCTATGACCGGCTCATAAAACTGGGACGTTTGGATTTGATTGAATCGTACCAAAAGCCAAAAAATCATGCTAAATGGAGCCGCCCCCGGAGCCTGAAAGTCAGCCCTCATCAAGCATCGTTCAATTCCATGGCCGGCACGGTAACCGTCAACAACCTGGATTGATCTATGATCTAAAAACTATTTGTAGTTATATTAAGGAGAAAAGGAATGAAATTAAACAAGTTGTTTGATAAAGGTGAATTCGTTGTAACGGGAGAAGTCGGGCCGATCAAAGGTGCCATTCCCAGGGATCCAAATTACGTGCCGCCCTGTATGGCAGAAGCGCTGCATTTAGAAGGAAAGGTGCATGCTATCAATGTAACCGACAACCAGAGTGCCGTTATGAAGCTGGGTTCCATGGCGGCCAGTGTCAGGCTAAAACAACGCGGATTTGAGCCGATTTACCAGATTACTTGCCGTGATCGAAACCGCATAGCCCTGCAATCGGAGATACTGACCGCCTTTTCACTGGGGGTTGACAATATGCTGCTGTTAACCGGTGATCATACCAATCTCGGTGACCACATAGAAGCCAAACCGGTGTTCGATCTGGATTCGGTGCAGTTGGTAAAGATCGCCGCAGATTTGCAGAAAGGCAAGGATATGGTCGGCAACGATCTATTGAACGCACCGGATATTTTTATCGGTGCGGTGGTAAATCCCAATTTCCAGCCGCTGGACCTTCAGTTGATAAAAATGAAAAAAAAGATTGAAGCCGGCGCGCAGTTTTTCCAGACCCAGGCCGTGTATGAGGACAGTGTGGTTGATGAATTCATTGAAAAAACAGGAAAGTTCGACTGCCCTGTTCAACTGGGTGTGGTTCTGCTAAAATCCCCCGCAATGGGAAAATATATGAACAAGTACGTTTCAGGTATTCATGTCCCCCAGGAATGGATCGACGAAATCGGTTCGGTGGATAAAGCGGACCGTAAGAAAAAAGCTGCCGAGATGATGGGACGGTTTGTCAGGAAACATAAAGATAAATTCCAAGGTGTCCACATCATGCCCCTTGGCTGGACCGATATCGTGCCCGATATTCTTGAGTACGCCGGGATCAGCGTCAATGGAGATAAATAGTTTCCGAATTTTATTAATCGGGCTAAAACCAAAAAAATCCAAGTGGCTCTATGACGGATCAGTTGGATTTTTTTTATTAACCCATTATAAGGGTGGGCATCGCCGGAAATAAAGCTTGTATATAGCGCCTATCTTTGTCGG
>JAOZRC010000908.1 GCA_029940345.1 Desulfobacterales bacterium | reverse complement strand
AAAAATTGTAGGAAGTTCTCGAAATGAGGAGAAAAACTATTTTTGATTTTTCAAAAATTGCTCAAAAAAAAGTTCGATATTTTAATACTGAATTTATTACAAAAGAATCGTCTGTTATTGCGATCCTGCTATTTACATCTATAAGTCTTCTATTTTTATTTTTTTATAAGCCGGCATCAATACACGTTGAATTTAGTGCTGAATCAGGCTCAGTATTTCAGGTCTATTGGGCAACCGCGGAACAAGGTTACAGTGAAAAACAATCTTCCCGGATTTATTATCGTGTGGGAAAAACACAGTGTACATTCACATTACCTGATCTGAAAAAAATCACAAGTCTGCGTATTGATCCTGCAAGAAAAGCGTCAGAAATGGTTTTCAAATCAATTGTTATCAAGCAACTAGGCTATCTGGCAATACGTCTTGAAACACCTGCATCGCTGAAAGCAATTAAACCGTTATATGAGATCCGCGAATATGACGTTCATCCCAATGGCCTGACTGTTATCACATTCGGGAGTGATCCCCAGTTGGAGCTGCATATCAGGCCGGTGCTTGAAAATAGGCTACTGAGTTACAGTGGCTATATAATTGGCAGTATAATCACTTGCCTGGTTTCCATTATTTTAGCGTCTTTTGTGTATCGTTTTTCGCAAATTCAAAAAAAAGTCGGTGCGCGTTATCCGACAATAACCTTGCCTTCAAACAGGGTAATAACGGCCAGCACACTGATTGCAACTATCGGAAGTGCGTTTCTTATTGTCATTATTCCTATAGAACTGCATGCGTCATTAAAATCGTATTCCCTTATTCTTTATCTGATTGGCATCGGCACCCCGCTATTTTTATTTTCCTATTGGTTTTTATCACGCCCGACTTATCAAAATCCCGTTAAAATTGATATCAAACCAAAAGTATGGTTGTGGTATGCAGCGCCGTGTTATTTGGCGTGGACAGTCTATTTGTTGGCCTATTGGCCGTGTTCAATGAGTCCCGATTCCCTGTCCCAGTGGAACGATGCCTTGACGGGTCATTTCAAAGATTGGCATCCGGCGTTTCATTCAATGAATTTCTGGCTGATTGCCAAGATATGGAACTCTCCCACTGCCGTAGCTTGTACGCAGATACTGGTCCTCGGTTTGACCACCGCTTGGGGATTGAGCATTATGCTAAAATTGGGTGTTTCAAAAGTAATCATTTTAATTAGTTGCGCACTTTTAGCTCTGTCCCCGGTTAACGGTTTAATGATTATTACCTTATGGAAGGATGTTGCCTATAGTATCGCCGTTTTAGCACTGACCCTTATTGTTTTGCAGATTGTTATCAGTGATGGACAATGGCTTTCAAAACGCCGATCGTGGATTTTCATGGGAATTATCGTTGCACTGACAGCGATATATCGTCATAATGGGCTATCAGCCGCTTTGGGAACACCAATCGTCCTTCTTGTTATTTATCGAAAATTTTGGAAGCAACTCGTCTTAGCTTTTTTGTTGGGAAGCATTATTTATGTGGGCATACGCGGCCCTCTATATACGGTTTTGGATATTCAGCGCAATCTTCCCAAACCCTATTTTAAGCCGAAAGTAGCCAAATATGTCAAGCCGAAAGCGGATGACTCTCCCAAAATACAATCAGCACCTTCCGACACCAGACAAACTTTCATCAAGGAAACATTCCAAATCATTCAATATTATACGGATCTAAGTTCGACTTTATGGCGTATCAAACCGCTTGAGGGCCGGTTTCGGAGAACGGAATATGTCAATTTATGGTGGGAGGCGGAAGATGGTATTCGCTATATAAATTCCAACAAATTGGGTATTAAGGAGGCGTCTCTTTTACCCAATATCAGAGATTACGGTTTTGAACAATATCTTCGTACGATCTCAGCACCTTCAAAATATTTTTTCTGGCGTCCGGCCTTTTATTTATACGTTTTTGGGATTAGCGTTATCATTGCTTCCATCAGATTCGGTCAATGGAAATTTCTATTACTCCCTGTTCCGATTATTTTTCATCTTCTGCCTTTTTTTCTTATTTCAACTTCAAAAGCCATTTTTCGTTATCACTATTCAATTGTAATTATCAGCATGATTCTAAGTATTCCGTTACTTTTTATAAAACAATCAGCCAAGTGAAACGCTATATCAGGTTATCGTTCCCAGGCACCGCCAGATAGCGCGCATAAAATGATAACAGAA
>JAOZRC010000907.1 GCA_029940345.1 Desulfobacterales bacterium | reverse complement strand
AGCCGACCGTTATGAAACCATCGCCACCGCTATAGCGGCTTCATATATGAATATTCCGGTTGGACATGTTCAAGGCGGTGAAGTAACCGGATCCATTGATGAAAAGGTACGCCATGCGGTAACCAAATTATCTGACTATCATTTCGTTGCTACAGAAAAAGCGTCTGAAAGAGTCATCCGAATGGGGGAAAAACCGTCATCCGTTTTTATGACGGGATGCCCTTCGGTGGATATTGCAGCCGAACTGTTATCAGATCCGATATTGAATTTTAATCCGTTTGAAAAATATGGCGGAGTGGGGCCGCCTCTGGATATATCCAACGGCTACATTGTTGTCTTGCAGCATCCCGTGACAACCGAGTATGCGATGGCCCAAATGCACGTATCAGAATCACTACACGCTTTGCACGAAATTGATTATCCGGCCTTATGGTTTTGGCCGAATGTTGATGCCGGCTCTGATGGAACTTCTAGAGGTATCCGAATCTACAGAGAATCCGAAAATCCGGAAAATATCTATTTCTTTAAAAATATGTCTCCGATGGATTTTTTACGGCTGATTTATAACAGTTCTTGTCTGGTCGGCAACTCAAGCGTCGGTGTCAGGGAGGCTTCCTATTTGGGAATACCTGTCATTAACATCGGTTCACGTCAGACAGGAAGAGAACGGGGACAAAATGTATTGGATGTGGATTATGATAAGAAACAGATTATCAAGGCGATCAAGCAACAAATTCGTAATGGGCGATATTTATCCGACCACTTGTATGGCGACGGCAAGGCGGGGAAAAGAATTGCCGAAATCCTTTCCACAGTTCCTCTTGAAATAGAGAAAAAATTGACATACTGAAACGGGTATCCTTTACAGCCTGCGTATATCTGCCATCGTGTGAAGCACGAAAAGGTGAAATCGGCCATAATATCCAATGTTCCCTGAGTTATCAATGTGCCGTGACAATATTATTCGGAACCATAGCATCCAGTTTTTACAAATTATAAATGACGTTTCAGGGTGAAAGTATGAAAGTGATAGGCATAATTCCCGCACGAGGTGGTTCTAAAGGAGTTTTGCGTAAAAATATTCGTATCGTTGCGGGAGAGCCGCTCATAGCCTATGCGGTCAAAGCTGCCCGGGAAAGTGAATTGTTAACGGCCTTTATAGTGTCAACTGACGATAAAGAGATCGCCGGGATTGCCGGACACTATGGTTCACCGGTATTTATTCGTCCTCCGAAACTGGCTCAGGATGATTCACCCATGGTTGCCACGGTTCAGAATGCACTTGAATATGCGGAGAAAAAATCCGGCAAGTTTGATGCGATTGTATTAATCCAACCCACATCGCCCATTCGCACAGGAAGTGATATTGATGCGGTAATCCGCCTATTGGGAAAAGACAGCGCCGTCGAGGGAGTGATCAGCGTTTGTCCTATGCAGGAGATTCATCCGGCTCGAATGTATCGTTTAAATAGTGAAAATCAAATGGAATCGATCCACGCGGAATTGGAAACTCGCCAACGACAGGATTTGCCAACTGTATATTATCGCAATGGCGCTTTGTATGCGGTCCAACGTTCGGTTCTGTTTGAACAAAACACATTGATGCCGCAAAATAAAAAAGCATATATCATGCCTTTGGAACACCTGGCCAATATTGATGATGAACGTGATCTGATCATTACTGACACTTTAGTCCGTTTATGGAAAGAAAAAAATGATGGCAATCCGAATTCTGAACGCGGAACCTGATAATTACAGTGAGGATGCGCGACAAATCCTTCACTCAATCGGTCATTTGATTGAAGAACGAACGCCCCAGGATCAATTGGCCGCTAAAGTGAAGGATATCGACGTACTCATTGTCCGTTTAGGGCTGCGCGTAAACAAGGATGTCTTATCGGCAACAAACCGGTTGAAAGTGATTGTAAGTGCGACGACCGGTTTGGATCATATTGATCTTGAATCCGCTAATGACCAAAATGTTGTTGTTTTGAGTCTTAGAGGTGAAAAACAATTTTTAGAAACAATTACCGCCACACCGGAACATACCTGGGCGTTGCTGCTGTCCCTGGTGCGACGCATTCCGTGGGCCTTTGATGATGTTGTTCAGGGAAGGTGGGATCGGGACAGCTTTCGAGGCAATGATCTTCGCGAAAAACGGTTGGGAATTTTGGGTTTGGGCCGGGTGGGAAAACATGTGGCTAATTATGGC
>JAOZRC010000906.1 GCA_029940345.1 Desulfobacterales bacterium | reverse complement strand
TATAAGCAATTGTTTTAATGGGGAAACAACAAATTTCCGAATTTCTGTTCAACGACCCAATTCCGCGTCATTCGCAAAAACCTATTGCTTGAACTCCGCCAACTCATCATAAGCAAAGACAGTCGAATGGTTCAACAGATGACAGGCTTGGGCGATCTGAACCGGCCGGGAATGCAGGATATTAAGCAACGCCATGGACAGGCCCGATGCGGCCAGCATAGGAAGAAACGCACTTTCGAGGAGACGTTTTTTATAGCGATCGCCACGACCGGTGGCCAGGTTGGACAAGCCGGCAATGGTGCGCACCGGAAAATCCAACAGATCGGGAAGATTTCTAATAATATTGAGCATCGCGCGGTTTTGTTCAAGCCCGTTCTCCCATATCAGGGGTGCCACAATGGGATCGATAATTAAACGTTCGGGCGCAAGACCGGCCAGATGCGCCTGGGTGAACAATTCGATGGCGAGGTTGAATCGTTCCGCTTCGTCAGCAGGAACCAGGCCATTTTCGTAAAGCAGGTAACCGACAATATCAACGTCATATTTAACCGCCAAAGGCAGGATTGATTTCAGCTTGGCAGGCTCTAATGAAAAGCCGTTAATGACAGCCGGATTGTGGCTAACTCTGAGACCGGCTTCCAACGCCTGGGGATTGACGGTGTCCAGCAGCAAAGGGAGCGATGTAACCGCTTGCACGGTTTCCACCAGGAACTCCATTTTTTCAGGGCCGTTTTTATTCAGCGGCCCGGAGTTGATATCAATTGCCTGGGCGCCGGCAGTGATGCATGCTTGCACGATTTGCTGAATCGGTTCGGGGTCATTTCGCTCAACAGCGGTTTGAATCCTGGGATTCGTGATCTGGAGGTTGTCTGCAATTATTTGCATATTGAATTACCTTAACCAGCGCTTGTTGAATAAATGGGCTAACCACATAAAGCGGGACAGATATAGGTTGGTAGCCTAAAAGGTCAAACGGAGACTTGGCCCCTTTATATTATTCAGTATCCGGTATGCCCAAAAAATAAAGCAGTCCGGAAATATTATCGCTGGTTATCACTCCGTCGCTGTAGTCTTTTAAAATTTCTTTGGGATTAAAGCCGATGGCCAAACCGGCATTACTCAGCATAAAGCGGTCGTTTGAGCCATCGCCTACGGCAACGATCTGATCAACGGGTATTCCTTCATTATCAGCGATTTGTATCAGTAATTCGCCCTTTTTCTCCGCATCAATGATTTCCCCCTTTATTTTCCCTGTAACAATACCGTTTTTTATTTCCAGCTCATTTGCGAAAACGTAGTCCAGGTTAAGGGTCTTTTTGAGGTGGTCGGTAAAGAAACTAAAACCTCCTGAAATCACGGCGATCTTATATCCCATAAATCTCAGAGATGAAATCAATTCCTCCGCTCCCGGCGTGAGTTTGATTGTGTTGATCAACAACTCCAGCTTTTCTACGGGTAACCCTTTTAGCAGTTTGACTCTTTCTCTTAAGGATTCTTGAAAATCCATGGCGCCGTTCATAGCCCTGTCAGTGATTTCCTTAACGACCTGATCAACGCCGGCGGTCTTGGCCAGTTCATCAATCACCTCCTGCTTGATAATGGTGCTGTCACAGTCAAAAACAATTACCCGTTTTGGCCTGGAAAAAATGTTGTTGTTCCGTAGAGAAATATCCAGAGCCAGCTTTTCCGTATGTTTGTACAAAACCTTGCGAAGTGACTGGGTGTCCGGAAAATCGCAAGTGTCGATGGTCAGGTCCATGGCGATATATTCACCACGGGCAATCATTTTGATTTGTTCGATGTTGATTGAGTTTTTGGCTAAAATGCCTGAAAAGGAGGCGACAACGCCTGGGCGGTCACGGCCCATGATGGTCAGCACCATTAATTTTTTGTTGGACTTGCGGCGTCCGGCCACATATTTTTCGGTACGAAAGCCTAAATCAAAACTGGCACTTACCTGATCAAGTGCCTGAACCATATCTTCATAGCTACATTTAGAGGTGATCAAATCCACTACCAGGAACATGGAAAAATGTCCCCTGACCGCGCGTGCATCAGCGTCCACGATATTGATGTTCAAGTCTGACAGAACGTTGGTTAATGAATGTACAAGGCCGGGTTTGTCTTTACCGACAGCCGATATGACATAAAGCGAGCTCATCGTTAATCCTTTATTAGCAATTAGTTATCAGTTTTTCCCTTCAAAATCAGAAGCG
>JAOZRC010000905.1 GCA_029940345.1 Desulfobacterales bacterium | reverse complement strand
TATTGGTTTGGGGCAAAAATCATGCCAGAACAAACCTAAATCCGATGACTATAGTGCAATTTATTCTCTGCAAGATTTTTATCTCCCATTTTGTATTAAAACCAAGGAGCTAATATTGAATGAAACTACAAACAGGCCTGTTCAGAATGATAACCGGCAGGGCGTTAGAAAAATTCTGCTTGCCGGAATTTTCAAGCGTATTGTCATCATCGAAACGGTTCTGCTAATCTGGTCGCTTCTGTACCGTGTGCTTACCGATTTTCAAGGTGCCACTGACCTTATTTGGTATACTGTTCGAATTATCATCCTCATAGCCATTATTATCCTGTTTATGATGATAACGTTGCGCAGTTTCCTTGATAAAAAGATCATCACACCACTTGAAGCCATCGATTTGGCTAACCGAAAATTAGACCGCGATAACCCGGAGGTGAATGAGATCTGTCTGCCTGCGGATACACCGAATGAGATACGTAAAATTGCCGATTCCCGCGCCACAATGTTGAAAGATATTATTGCTGTATCAAAAGAACGGTTGCATCTGATGCAGTTTATCAGGGACACCTTTGGGCGCTATCTTTCACAAAAAGTGGTTGACGAAATCCTTGAATCACCCGAAGGTCACAAAATCGGCGGACGCAGGGAAACGGTGACCGTCCTTATGTCCGATTTGCGCGGATTTACCAGCCTCTCGGAAAACAGGGACCCGGAAGAGATGGTTCAGCTTTTAAATCGCTACCTGGCGTGCATGTCGAAGGTTATCCTAGAATATGACGGTACGATTGATGAGTTTATCGGAGACGGTATTTTAGCCGTTTTTGGCGTTCCGGAGAAACGCGATGATGATCCGCACCGGGCTGTCACATGCGCTTTGGCGATGCAAAACGCACTCACGGTTCTGAACGATTCGATAACCGAAGATGGTAATCCACCGCTGGAAATGGGTATAGGTCTGAACACAGGCAGTGTGATTGTCGGCAATATCGGTTCTGAAATGCGCATGAAATACGGTATCATCGGTTCAACCGTTAATATCGCTTCGCGTATTGAATCTTTTACCACCGGGG
Source organism: Desulfobacterales bacterium (assembly GCA_029940345.1). Classification (GTDB taxonomy): domain Bacteria; phylum Desulfobacterota; class Desulfobacteria; order Desulfobacterales; family JAUCGF01; genus JAUCGF01. The sequence goes on along the minus strand of JAOZRC010000905.1, from coordinate 1,150 downwards.
GACAAGTTTATATCAACGAATCCACCCATGCATCGGTTAAATCACTTGTAACAGCAGCGCAGCCTCTGACTGCGATGATGAAAGGTCTGGCTAAACCGCTTGTGATCTATCCGGTCAGCGCTATCGGAACTCCTTATAACGTTACCTTAAATACGCCTTTAATCACCACTGGCAATATTAAAATGAAACTTACTTTTCATTGCTGGAAGATTTCAGCCAAAAAAATCGAAAACTACGCCATATCCGGAGAGACCGTGTCATTAAATGATAAAACGATTACAGCGATAATCAAGGTGCCGTTAGAGCCATTGACCGATATCAAGCTAATGTTCGATTTTTGTACTGAAGCGCACTGTTTTAGCGATATTTATGCCAAGGTGGTTGCAGCGGAACCCCATGCCAACGGAACGCTGAATGAGCTTCGTATTACTTCCATCAGTCCCCAGGACCGGGAAATTCTATCTGATTGGATTGACGCAGCGTCTTTTTCGGCCTGATATACTTAAATGTTTCCCGAATATTTTTATAATTTCTCTAAATGCCTACCAATCAAGCATTTACAAGAAACATTTCGCATAAAAGCCTGCAAATAAAGGATTTATTAAATAAAATTTGGCATCCTTCATTTTCCGGTTTACAATTCGGAGGAGTGCCAAACTTACAGTTTGGCATTCGGTACCCGCCAATGCTGAACTGTAAGTTTAGCACTCCGGAGAAAAGTCAAACCATTTTTAACCTCACATGAAAGATGCCTAAAATTTTTGCAATAGTCAAAATACCACCACCCGAGGTGGTGGCTTGATAAATTGCCCCTAGAAGGGGCGCGTGAGCCGTCACGGTTCACAAACTTAGTCTTAAACGGTGCTTTTTTTTAAAAAAAACCAAATCCTACCTGTCCGAATCCACATTCGTACAGAAGCCGTTACCAAAACTTCAATCCGGAGTCAATCGGATTGGGGGAATGTAGCTAGTGCATTTCGGCAGCGAGATGTATCGAAGAGGCCAGGTAACGATATTTCGGGGGGTGGGGGGGGGGTATCAACAGAAAGTACATTCATTAACAGGAGGACCACTCACCCCGTCATCCTGTGCAGTCCGAAATTTGCGATTTTATCACGCAGCATTCAGGCGGAATTATGAAAAAGTATAT
>JAOZRC010000216.1 GCA_029940345.1 Desulfobacterales bacterium | reverse complement strand
ATATCCCCAAACTGCTTTCCAAATCCAGGGTGATTTTAGCGCGGCGTAAAAGCGGCAAAACTGCGATTGTCCAGCGTATTTTCAATATGCTCTGGAATGTAGACAAAGGTGTCATTCCGTTTTATTACAACATACCGGAAAACAAAATCTGGTATCCCTATTTTGCAGTGGATTATTACCGCATGTTTGCATCCCACTACATTGCATTTCTTGAAAAGGATGCAAGGCTGGTGCGCCAACCGTTGAAACCGGATGAAATAAGAGAATACGGTCTGTCGCATTCTGTCAAATTGTTGGTCGATGATATTGATATGATACGCGAATATCAGGCCGAGGGCGGTTATGACCTGGTTTGGAAAACCGCGTACACCGCTCCTGACCGGTTTGCAGGCTATTATGAGCAGTGTATCCTGGTTATTATTGACGAATTCCAGAATATCACCCAATATATCTATGCTGACAGAGAACGTCAGATCGGTCCGGACAAAACACTGGCCGGCAGTTTTCATGATGTGGTCGAATCCAAAATGGCGCCCATGTTAGTCACCGGATCTTACGTCGGATGGTTGATTGAGGTGATCAGTAAATATCTGCAAGCCGGCCGTTTGAAACGCCAGTTTATGAATCCCTATCTCACGCCCGAGGAAGGCTTGCAGGCGGTTTATAAATATGCCGAGTCTCTGAATGAACCGATTACCAACGAAATTGCCGAGCAGATTAACACCTTGTGCATGTCCGATCCTTTTTTCATTTCATGTGTCGTTCAATCCGAATATGGTGAAAAAAATCTGACCACGTCAGAGGGAGTAGTCAATACGATCAATTATGAAATTACGGATAATTCTTCTGAAATGTCCATGACATGGGGCGAATATATCGACCAAACAACAGATAGAATCAATGAACATTATGCCAAAAATATGCTTCTGCATCTGAGTAAACATCCCGATCGTGATTGGACGCCTGCCGAACTGAAAGACGAACTGAACATTGAGATCGGCGAGACGAAAATACGTAAAAAACTGGAAATAATGGTCAAGGCGGATGTGATCAAAAAAGGACGTTCAGATATTGATTTCAGGGGTTTGAAAGATGGCACTATCTGCCTGATTCTCCGCAACCGATTTGAAAAAGAGATCAGCGGTTTCACTCCCAAATTCAAAGATGATTTCAACGCCGAACTGGAAAAACTCAGAAAACAGAGAAACTCCCTTCAAGGACATTTAAACAATCTGGTAGGCAAATTTGCGGAGTTTCAACTGTTCACCGATTTCCGCACGCGCCAACATTTTCCCCTGTCAGTCTATTTTGATGGCGTCAAAGACGGCACGCGGTTGAATATAACGGAGATGCGCATGCGTGACAAATTTGAGCGCGCGGACGGCAAAGAGATGGAAATCGATGTGCGCGCCGACTCCGCCTGCGGACGCACAGTGCTGGTAGAAGTTAAAAAAACCGAGAGTAAAAGCGGAATCGCCCAAATGCGGCAATTTAGGAAAAAGCGGATGCTTTTGCCAAACGTTTCCCTGGGAAAAAAATACTGCCGGCCTTTTTGTCCGTAGGAGGTTTCACAACTCCGGCTATGCAGTTTTGCCAGGCGCACGGTATCGGCACAGCGGAAAGGATTCAATATTTTCAGAAGGATTAAGGAGCTATGCCCGATACATTCCCATTTTGCCATTCGTTATCAGGGTCGGTTCAAAATAACCACTTTAACGAAACCATCAGGGTTGAACGTATAAAAAATTTAAGCTTTCATACAAAGCAACGCCCACAGCGGTTGAAAGGTTTAAGCACCTGATTTTATCGGTTATCGGGATATAATAAGTGGCATCCGGGTAGGACGATAGGATTGTTTGCGGAAGTCCCAGCGTTTCCGAGCCTAAAATCATAAAAAGCCTTTTCACAGGAGGAAGTTCCCAAAAAAGTTTGTCACCGTTTTTGGTCAGCAAAGCGATTTCTTCCCGCCGAGGCTTCACATTCTTTATAAATTTATCAAAATCATCCCAAACTGAAAGCTTGACTTCAGGCCAATAGTCTAAGCCGGCCCGTTTCACTTCTTTGCTTTTCAATGAAAATCCCAATGGCTGAATCAGGTGCAGAAACGCATCGGCACCCAGACAGGTTCGCCCGATATTACCGGTGTTCCAATGCACCTGGGGGGCGACTAGCACGACATGGCGCTCACAATGTTTATCTGAAACAGGGATGATTTTTTTGGGCATTTTGTAAAAACCGAAATTAGAATACAGTAAGAAGCGATATATTTTAAGCTTGACCATCAAGTGATGAAAGCGATAATAAAAATTAGTTCGTATTTCAATATTTATTTGAAAAATATGCCTTTTTGACACTGTATTTTAGATAAGCTGCATTACAGGATTGCCAATGAAATTTATCGCTGATTTACATATTCATTCCCGTTATTCCATCTCTACTGCGAAGAACCTGGATTTGGAAAATATTTATATGGCCGCTCGCATCAAGGGCATAACCGTTGTTGCAACCGGAGATTGCACCCATCCGGCATGGCTATCCGAAATAAAAGCCAAACTTATTCCAGCCGAGGAGGGGTTATTTCAATTAAAGGACGAAATCGCCTCTGAATGTGATAAACACATTCCTTCATCATGCTGCGGCCAGGTGCGCTTTATTCTTGAATCCGAAATCAGCAGTATATATAAAAAAAATGGCAAAGTAAGAAAAAATCACAATCTCGTTTTCCTGCCGGATTTGGAATCGGCCGAACGATTTAATGCGAAGTTGGATAAAATCGGCAATATCAAATCGGATGGCCGCCCTATCCTGGGATTGGATGCCAAACATCTTTTGGAATTGCTTTTGGAAACATCTGATCGCGCCTTTTTGATTCCCGCTCATATCTGGACACCCTGGTTTTCATTGTTAGGTTCCAAATCCGGCTTTGATTCCCTTGAAGAGTGCTTTGAAGACCTGACGCCCCATATTTTTGCGCTCGAAACCGGACTTTCCTCTGATCCGGCGATGAACTGGCGGGTCTCCGATATTGACGGCCTCACCCTGGTATCGAATTCAGACGCCCATTCACCTGCCAATCTGGGAAGGGAAGCCAACCTGTTTGACACGCAGTTGTCTTTTCCCGCTATTCGGACCGCACTGCAAACAGGTGATGCGGAACAATTTTTGGGCACGTTTGAATTCTATCCGGAAGAGGGCAAATATCATCTGGACGGACATCGTAAGTGTAAAGTGCGCTATAAACCCCAGGATTCCATAAAACAAGATGGTTTATGCCCCGAATGCGGCAAACCGCTGACACTCGGTGTGCTTTACCGGGTGGAAGAATTGGCGGACCGGCCAGAAGGTGCCAAACCGGACAAACATCATCCTTTTTACAGTATCATTCCTTTGAGAGAAATCATATCGGAGCTTGTGGGAGTCGGGCCGAAGTCCAAAAAAGTTCAACACCATTATGAAACCGCGTTAAATGAGTTAGGAACCGAATTTGATATTTTACACGTTACCGCACCGGAAACGATTGAAGATGCCGGTATTCCACTGTTAAGCGAAGCCATTAAACGGATGCGATGCGGGCAGGTGTTCACCTCCCCGGGATATGATGGCGAATATGGTAAAATAACAATGTTCGCGCCAGGGGAAATCAAGCGCCTATCAGGCCAGAAACCACTGTTTAGCGTACCTGGATCGGTAACAAAAAAAAAGACTGCCAAGCCCCGTAAAGTCAGACAAAAAAAATCTAAGAAAACCCGCAGCACACCAAAGACTAAATTACCTTTAGCCCCCAAATTCATATCTTCAGCGGCGTTATTGGCCAATCTGAATTCACAACAGCGTCAGGCTGCCACGGATTCCAGTGATGCAATAATGATTATTGCCGGCCCGGGTGCAGGCAAAACCCGCACCCTGACACATCGGATTGCTCATTCTGTTTTGGCGTTGAAAAGCGTCCCCGAAAAAATTTTGGCTGTTACCTTTACCAATAAAGCCGCCGCCGAAATGCGTGAAAGGATCAGGATATTACTTAAAGGTTCACCCACGCTTCCACACGTAGATACGTTTCATGGGCTTTGTTTATCTTTGTTAAAAGAATATCAGGGTGAGCAGGCTTTGACTTTGATTGATGACCGTGATCGCAAGGATTTGATTAAAGATGTGATCAAACAGGCCAATCGTCAGGGAATTGTTATCGCCTGGCAGGCTGACCGGCTGCTAGATCGTATTATCGCCGCCAAACAACTGATTCTTAATCCGCAGGGTACGTTAAATGCGGTAGTTAAAAAAGCAGATGAATTATTTTTCAGATCAGCCTATACACTTTACCAACAGATGCTTTTCTTTCAGGGATTATGTGATTATGAAGACCTTATATATAAGGTAGTGCATCTTCTGGAAACCGACTCGAATTTTCTGCAGAAATGCCACAAGCGGTTTAAATCTGTTTATGTAGATGAATACCAGGATTTGAATCAGGGACAACATCGCATTATTCAGGCCTTGGCACCCCCCGCCGCTGTCTGTGTGATCGGCGATCCGGATCAGTCGATTTACGGTTTCAGCGGTGCGGATAAAGAATGTTTCACCCGCTTTTTAAACACGTTTCCCAATGCCCGCGTCTTTCGCCTCAACCGTAACTATCGTTCAGCCAGGGCCATTCAAGATGCTTCCCATCAGGTAATCAGAAATTATCAACGGATTCCTCCTAAAGCAACAGAAATCCATGTCAGGGAGCGTGATTCACTATTTAGTGCTGATCGGGTGGAAATGTTTGCGAATACCCAAGGCGGTAAAACAATTACGATTATGCGGGCGGCTTCAGCCCGGGCGGAAGCTGTCATGATTGGCAAGACGATTGAACGGATGACAGGCGGATTGGGTTTTCATTCAATGGATTACGATAAGGTCAGTCCCGGAGATAATTCTCAATCATTCGCATTTACCGATTTTGCCGTTTTATATCGCAGCCACGTTCAAAGCCTGATCATTGCCGATGTTTTTGAAAAGGCGAATATTCCCTTTCAGATTGCCAGCAAAGACAATATTTTTCATCGTAAAGGAATAACCGAACTGATTGCCCTGTTAAAAATTACCGGCGGAACTGGTTGCTACACGGACTTTGAAAAAATAGCGGATTGCCTTGATTTCACCGTTGGTAAAAAAGCGACGCGGCTTTTTAAAAACTGGGGACTTGATCTGGAAATTCCTCTTATGAGCGCTTCAGAAAAAATCAGGGAAACGTCAATTAACGGTCAGAGCCAATCCGGTAAAATGAAACTGATCCGGTTTTGGGAGATAATTAACGATATGAAACGCCTGACAGCGACAATGACCGTGGTGCAAAAACTTCAATTTTTGAATACGCACACCGGGGTTCAGAAGCTGATTGAAGCCAACCCGCGCACCCAGGAGTTGATGGCGGATGTTATCTGCCTGGCAGGCGAATATGCGCATGATGTTGCCGGTTTTATATCTGCCGCAGCCCTGCAAACCGATACGGATATTTACAAAGCGCGCGCCGAAAAAGTGACGCTGATGACGATGCATGCTGCCAAAGGCCTGGAATTTGCCGTTGTTTTTATCAGCGGTTGTGAAGATGGTTATATCCCGTTTCAAAAAATTAGCGTCACAGCATCTGATATCAATGAAGAGCGTCGCTTGTTTTATGTCGCGATGACGCGCGCAAAGGCGCATCTTTTGTTAAGTTATGCGGTTAAGCGCACAATCTACGGGAAGCAAAAAACCAGGACTTTAGCGCCTTTTGTGGCGGATATCGAAAAGCGGTTAATAAAATATGAAAAAGTGGGCAAGCAACAAAGAAACAAGAAGCGGGCGATTCAGCTCGGATTATTTTAGCAATAGGAGGTGGTATGGTGAATCGTGATACTCAAAAATGGCTGCGCTCATTTTATGAAGGCAGTTTTCTGATCAAAGGGTGGAACGCCCGTATTCAGGAAATTTTAAAAAATGTTCCGCCAGAAAATACAGATGAGGTTCAAACCCTTTTAGACGGTTTGGGAGAAAAAATAGGGCATGAATGGGCCAAAGATAACAATACCCGGAAAATCGACAATACACTACTAAGACAGTGGGGCGATGAATTGCGTACTGCCAAAGACCGTGAACCGGCGAATTTAATCCAAATGATCAAAAAGATTGAAAAAGCGGTGGATCAGGTTTTAGTCTGAATCGTACTCTTCATGTAAAGCGGAAAGCCGTTCCGCTTATGCGGCTTTTGCCAATCTGCGCCGAACAACTTTCAGCGTCACATTTATCTATTCCAACATAAAAGCCAACAGAAAGGATAGTAAAACAATGAAATATGACATTTCAAATAAACTTTTTAACCAGGCATTATCAATTATTCCCGGCGGTGTGAACAGCCCTGTACGAGCATGCAAGTCGGTGGGAGCGGATCCGCTTTTTATACATCATGCGGATGGTGCTTATCTTTGTGACGCCGATGACAATCGTTTCATCGACTATATCGGTTCGTGGGGCCCGATGATTTTAGGACACCGCCATCCGGCTGTGGTCAAAGCGATTTCAGATGTTTTATCCCGCGGAACCAGTTTCGGCGCCCCTACCGATCTTGAAATTGAATTGGCCGAATTAATTATTGAGGCGGTTCCATCTATAGAAGTCGTGCGTATGGTGAACTCCGGAACCGAGGCTGCCATGAGTGCGGTGCGTTTGGCACGAGGAGTCACCGGACGTGATATTATCATTAAGTTCGATGGTTGCTACCATGGCCACGCTGATACGCTTTTAGTCGAAGCCGGCTCCGGTGTCGCCACGTTGGGCATCCCCGGAAGTCCCGGCGTCCCCGAAGCCATCGCAGCATTAACCCTGTCATTGCCGTATAATGATATTGACAGTGTCCGGAAGGTAATTGAACAACAAGGCGATAAAATTGCGGGCGTCATTGTCGAACCAGTCGCCGGTAATATGGGCTTGGTGCGACCTGATGACGGTTTTCTGAAAGGCTTGCGTGAATTGACGCGCCAAAATGGAAGCCTGTTGATTTTTGATGAAGTGATGACCGGTTTTCGTGTCGCCCATGGCGGCGCACAAGCACTATTTTCAATTTCACCGGATATCACCTGCCTTGGTAAAATTATCGGAGGCGGACTGCCGGTTGGCGTCTATGGCGGCTCGCGTGAAATTATGGCGCATATCGCTCCTCAAGGCCCCGTGTATCAGGCTGGCACACTTTCAGGAAATCCTATTGCCATGGCAGCAGGCATCGCAACTCTGAAACTGCTGCAAACGCCTGGATTTTATGAAGCGCTGGATGAAACGACTGAACGCCTGATAAAAGGCTTTAAAATGCTTGCGGCCAAAAATAATATTGAAATTGTAGCTGATCGAGCCGGTTCAATGGCAGGACTTTTTTTTACAGGGGCTTCGGTTAACAATTTTACAGATGCGAAAAAATGTGATCTTCAAAGATATGCTACTTATTATAAAATGATGCGCCAGCAAGGCATCTATTTGGCGCCATCACAATTTGAAGCGCTTTTTGTTTCTTCAGCACACACAACCGAAGATATTGATGCTACTCTCGCTGCGGCTGAAGTTGTGTTCGGACAACTTTAGAATGGCTAATATTTAAAATGATTTATTTTTATTCGATAATACTATTAAAATATCTGAAATTATAGATAATTTTTAAATTTCTTTGATTTAAATTATTTTGAATTGTTATAATATAATGGAAGGCTGAAAGAATAATATCAATTATATTTTCGGACTATAATCATTTTCAAATAGTTATATCAAATTAAATTATTAAATAATTATAGATATAACTATTTTAATAAACATATAATATGTATTTATTCGGATTTAGTAAATCAAATTTTGATATGGAATAATTGACTCATAAGTAAAATGATAAAAAATCAATTGGCCTGTTTAGCCGTTATTTTTACTCAAATTATGATATTCTAAAGGCTATCACAATATATTAATTGCGATATAAACCTTAAATTAAAATTATTATAATATTTGATAAATCAATATGTTATATTTATATGCTATAAAATTCAGTTTCCTTTAACAACTCTGAAATAGAGAAAATTACAATAAGAATTTGTATCGTTTCGAGTTTTAAAGATCCTGGGAAAGTGTAAATAATTTTGACAATTTTGCACCGTTGATTATACTCTCTTCTACTCAAATATGAAATTATCAATATAGCAGTAATGAGTTCAAGTTAATTTATGATTAATTAATATAATTAAAATAGTTATATCTAATTAATTCTA
>JAOZRC010000215.1 GCA_029940345.1 Desulfobacterales bacterium | reverse complement strand
CCGAATAATGAATAGTATTTAAAAAAAGGAGCATACGAATGAATCATAGTTGGCGAGTGAAAATTGTCGTGATTTTAACATTTATTATGTTTGTTGGCTATTATCAAACAGGTTACGCTCAGGAGCAAACTTTAACCCTTGACCAGGTTATCAGCATCGCCCTGGAACACAATCCGCAGATTGCCATTTTTCGCCAATCCATGGCTGCTTCGGAAGCACGGATTCTCCAGGCGCGCTCCGCCTATCTGCCGCAAATTTCAGCCGGTGCGAACGTCAGCCACCAGCGCGTGTGGTCAATCATTCCCGATCGCGGTGGCATTCATACCGAATCTGACTACTATGGTGCGGATGTCGGTGTGAATCAATATATCTACGATTTTGGCAAAACCCGGGAGCGCCTGGCGGCAAGTCGTTACGCCTTTGACACCAGCGCCAGGAATCTGGATCAAATTGTTGCGGATATCATTTTGACAACACAACTGAACTATTATGAAATACTTAAAAAAAAATATATGGTTAAAGTGAATCAAGATTCGCTGGATATGCAAAAGAAGCATTTGGAAGAAGCCAAGGCGTTTTACAGTGCCGGTCTTCGTCCTAAAATTGACGTCACCCGCGGGGAATTGCAATTTGCCAACACGCACTTGGAGCTTATCAGAGCCCGTTACGCCCTATCCATCGCCCAAACAGACCTTGAAAACACCTTGGGCGGTCCGCCGGTCCAAGGGCCATATCTTTTAGCCGATGTTCCCGTAGAAGCTAAAAAAGTCGTATTGACCGACGCCCTTTTACAAAAGGCCATGGAAAACCGGCCGGCCATCGCCGCTTTCAATGCCCAAATTCAGGCGGTCGAGGCCAACCTGAAAGCCATTCGCGCTAAAAAATGGCCAACAGTTAACGGCAACGCTTCGTACGGGTATCATAACACGGAATTTCCGCTGGAAGATGAGTGGCGTGCCGGTGTGTACCTTGATTGGCCGCTTTTCACCGGCTTTCGCACCAAAGGCGAAGTATTGGAGGCCCAGGCCGAGTCGGAACAACTCAAAGCTGAATTAAAACGCCTTGAACTTGATGTCGTGCGGGAAACAACTCAGGCCGTCTCCTCGGTGAACGAAACGCTGGAAGCCATTAAAACCAACAAGGTGGCCGTCAGACAATCGGAAGAAAACATGGAGTTAGCCCAGGGACGCTATAAAGTGGGGGTGGGCAGCGCCATCGAATACAGTGACGCCCAATTTAATCTGACCCGGACACGCAACAATCTGGTGCAAGCCCAGTTTAGTTATCTTCAAGCGCAGGCGAATCTGGAACATGCTATCGGAAGATCCTTTTCCAATTCCAAGGTACAATAAAGTACAATAAGGAGAACAGATGGAACAAACCAAGGTTCAAATAATTAAAGAAACAGATGCGTTGACGGATGCACTTTTGACAATCAGTCATTATTTAAGAGACAATCCGGAGACGGCCTATCAGGAGCATAAAGCCTGCGACTATTTAAGCCGTTTTTTAGAAAAACAGGGATTTGAGGTTCAACGGGGCGCTGGTGGGATTGAAACCGCGTTTATGGCGCGACCGGCTGGTGGTGAAGTTAGCCGTCCCTGTGTGGCCATATTGGCGGAATACGACGCTCTTCCCAAAATCGGCCACGGCTGCGGCCACAATCTAATCGCCGCCGCCAGTATGGGCGCGGCTGTGGCGCTTGGGCGCACGCTTGGGGACCTCGCCAACGGTTTCATAGTTGTGGGTACGCCGGCCGAAGAGGGCGGCGGCGGCAAAGCGCGTTTGTATGATGCCGATGTTTTTGAGGGTGTTGACGCAGCCATGATGTTTCATCCCGGACGTCTTAATATTCCGGCAAAAGGGATGTTGGGCCGCATCAAATTTAAAATGGAATTTTTTGGTAAAACCGCGCATGCCTCCGGGTCGCCCGATCAGGGAATTAATGCGCTGGACGCGCTGGTGGCCGCCTTCACCCATATCAACGCCCTCAGGCAACATATTTTGCCAGACGCCCGCATCCACGGTATCATCACCCATGGCGGCGATGCGCCCAATATCATTCCCGATTACGCTGCGGGACTGTTTTATGTGCGCGCTGCCAGCCTGGCCTATCGGGAAGCGCTTTTTGAACGGATCAAACATTGCGCCGAGGGTGCCGCCTTGGCAACCGGAGCCAAAGTAAAAATCACAGTTGATCCGCCTGCCATTGATCCGTTTAAACGCAATCCGCCGTTAGAGGAAGCTGTGCGCATCAACCTTGAAGCGCTGGGCGTCTGTATTGACACCGATGACGGCAAACGCGGTTCTTCGGATATCGGCAACCTGAGCCAACATATCCCTTGTATTCATGCGTATCTGGCAATTGTCGATGACATCCCGGGACATTCAATAGCCTTTGCCCAGGCCACCGATACAGACCGAGGACAACAGGCGATGCTCAATGCCGCCAAGATGCTCGCCATGACCGCTTATGATTTTTTGACATCGGCAACTTTGCGTGAAAAAGTGGCAACAGCGTTTAGTGAAACCGATTAGTGAAAACCGTCTGAATCAGAATTTACAGAATTAAAGAATGTACAGAATGGCATCTTTTATTTTTTGCCAAACATAAGAAATGGGTCAATTCAAAGACGCCAATCAAAGACGCCAAAAAAATTTCTGAAAATCCTGGAATTCTGAAAATTCTGATTCAAACAATGAAAGTAAGGCCTAAATATGCCCAAAACAAAACCATCCAAAGCCCCTTCTGACAGCCCGGACCATGCGATCAGCGACAGAGACCTGGCGCGGATCGAATTTCACCGTAACGCCATTGCGCTTTTACCTGAAGCAGACGAAAAAACACCGGGCGTTGCGACGGCGCTGGTTGAACGCGGGTTTAAAATCACCAGCCGTTCATGCACCTGCGAAATTGCCCGAAAAAGAACCTGCGCCCATGTGCGTAAACTGACCGCTATCTGCACCCATTATCACAAGCAGTTGGGCAAAAAAAGCCTTGAAGAAGATTTTCGTGCCAGTATCTGGTATCTGATGGCCTCTGTTTTTATTGAAGATTGCCGGGATACGCCGGCTGCTGTCAAAATGATCACCGCACCGGAGCCAGATTCAAAAAACAGGGACGCCAATGTTATCAAAGTCTTCAATTCCCGTGATGAAGAGATGCTCACCTACCTGTCCCAGGGAGCGGATCGCAGCCTGTTTATCGAACGGTGCGCGCATCTTATCCAAACCGGCCAGGCACCTTACCGCAGCGCTATTTTGAGACACCTCAAAAATATGACGATTACGGAAAGTGAACGCGACTTAAGCGAAATGGGACGTTTGACACGCAGACAGGTGTTGGAAGCCAGCTTTTGGTATCAAATGGCCTATCACGGCTACCTGATGTTTGGAAACGAGGGAGTGACCTTTCATGCGTCCATTGAAAAAGAGACCGGCCAGTTCACCGCTGCCTGCCGAAACAGCGACGGGGAGCTGCTTCTGCGCCTTGTGGTTCCGCGGTTGCTGGTGAAACGTTTGCTCAATACGTTTAAAAAAGTGCTGCATAATCATCATGGCCTGACCATTCATCCCATTCCCTTTAAATCCATCTTTAATATTTCCATGAATCATCGTCTGGATTTGGAAGTGCGGCCCATGATTCAAATGATTCAAAAAAATGGTGAAACCCGTTACCTTAGCCAGGCCGGTTTGGAAAAATTTCGTTACGGCACCTTAATCTATGTGAGTGAATTGGATCTGTTGGCGGAGTTCCAGCCGCCGAACGGAGACGTCGGCCAATTGGAATTGGGTTCCGGTGTAATGAATATTATCAAAAAAGCGCAAGTGCCCTCTTTTTTGGCCGATTCGCAACATACGCTGGAAAAGGGACCTTTCAAATTGGATGCGTCCGTCAGACAACTACAGGTTTTTAAAAAATATGACCGGGTTGAAATCATGCCTGTTGCCGCAAACCACCAATGGTGTTGGCTGTCTGTTGAATACGGCTTTGGCAATCGCAATATTTCCCTTGCGGATATTATGGCTGCTCGCGCCGACAACGAACGGTTTCTGCCGGTTGCTGACGGATGGGTTGACTGCCAGACACTTGACTTGGGCGATATAGACGCGCTTTTTAAACAACAGCCGGATCCATCCGATGATCTGAATAAAGGCGCTTACAAAATAAGCCGAACCGAGCTTTTGCGTTTACAAGCGATGAGCCTTTACAAAGCTGATATCCGCGCTGAAAATAAGAAACGTTCCCAGTGGTTCCGTCGTTTTTTAGACGGCTTGCCGGAATCACCGCCGCCGACTGTCAAAGGCATGACTTCGCCTTTACGGCCCTATCAGGAACACGGCGTTCAATGGCTCTGGTATCTGCATGAAAATGCATTGGGCGGCTTGCTCTGCGATGATATGGGCTTGGGCAAAACCCATGAAGTGATGGCTTTTATGCTGTGCCTGCGTCAGACGGTCGTAAGCGACGAGCCTTTCATGGTGGTGTGTCCAACCACCGTTTTGAGCCATTGGGAGTCCAAACTGCGGAAGTATGCGCCGAATTTGAAAATTTTCGTTTTTCACGGCCCCCAGCGCAGGTTGCCAAAATCCCTGGCAAAGATCGATGTGCTGTTAACTTCGTATGGCATCCTGTTAAGAGATGTGGCCAAGCTGCGAGAAATTCCCTTTTATTTGGCTGTTTTTGATGAAATCCAGTATCTTAAAAACGCCGCCACCCAGTCCTATATGGCGGCGGCAAGCATCCAGGCGCGAATGAAAGCAGGCTTGACCGGCACACCGGTTGAAAACAGCGTCAATGACCTGAAAGCGCTGATGGATTTGATTATGCCCGGCTACCTGGGCAGTAACATCCGCTTTAAACGCCGCTATGGCGCCAGTACTGATCCGGATGGTTTGCTTCGTAAGGAACTGCACCGCTTAATCGCTCCGTTTACTTTAAGACGGTTGAAATCCACGGTATTGAGTGAACTTCCTGAAAAAATTGAAGACTTGCGTATTTGCGAATTGAGTGAAGATCAGGTCAAATTTTACCGGGATGCGGTGTCTTCGCGTGCTGATAATTTTATCCAAACATTGCAAAATACCAAAAAAAAGGTCCCATACATTCACATTTTTGCCCTGTTGAATCTGCTAAAAAAAATCTGCAACCATCCCATGCTTTTGGATAAAGGCCTGGAAATCGGCAGACAATACCAATCCGGCAAATGGGATCTTTTCAAAGAGCTTCTGGCCGAAAGCCTTGCCAGCGGACAAAAAGTGGTGATTTTCAGCCACTATTTGGGAATGATCGATTTGATTGAAAGGCATTTGAACGCCGAAACGATACCGTTTGTTAAGCTGATCGGCAAAACCCAAAAACGAGGTGAGATTGTCGAAATATTTAATACTGACCCGGTTTGCCGGGTGTTTTTAGGAAGTCTCAAGGCGGGAGGAACCGGCATTGACCTGGTGGCCGCTTCGGTAGTGATTCATTATGATCGCTGGTGGAACGCCGCCAAAGAGGATCAGGCCACCGACCGCGTCCATCGCATCGGCCAGACCCGCGGCGTTCAAGTCATCAAGATCGTCACCCGGGGCACTTTGGAAGAAAGAATCGCCACTATTATCGAACGTAAGCGGCAACTGATGGAAAGCATTATCCAAGTGGATGATCCCGGATTTTTAAAGACCTTCTCCCGGGAAGAATTGATCGATTTACTGGCGATGCCTGAAGCCGATCGGGGCAATTAAAAACGGGTGAACCGCTTTTTAGCTATTTTGCAGGATTCCTTTTTTTATCCAATTCGGTTCTCACCGCCATCCCCAATTTATCCAATAAATAGGGCTTTTTCAAATACATACCGGCTCCCAGACGGCGTGTTTCGCGCACACGATCCGATTCGGCAAAACCGCTCGTTATAATCGCTTTTTGATTTTTATGTTGTTTGATAATTCTTCGAAAAGTCTCAAGACCATCTATACCGGGCTCCATGATCATATCCAGCACCAATAAATCGGCCGTGTTGTTTTGCATATATTCCACGGCTTCTTCACCGCTGCTGACCGTTTTAACCGAATATCCCAATTGGGTCAGCATCAGATCGGCGATTTCCCGTTGCTCTTCCACATCATCGATAACCAATATGGTTTCACCTTGACCACTCCAATCAGCAGCGACGGATTCAGCCCGAATCGCTTCCTTGCGATGCGTCGCTGGGAAATAAAGCGTAAAACAGGAGCCTTGGTCGACAGTGCTTTTGACATCAATATAGCCGTTATGGTCTTTAACGGTTCCCCAGACAACCGCCATACCGAGACCGGTTCCGCTTCGCCCCATCTTTTTCTTGGTATAAAACGGTTCGAAAATTTTTTCCATATCAGTCGGTGTGATACCGCTTCCGTTATCGGTAACAGTTAACACCACATAATCTCCTTCACGGACATCGTCATACCCGCGGACAGGGGTGTCAACATAGCGGTTTTCGGTGGCGATCACAATTTTACCATTGTCGGTCAGCGCTTCACAGGCGTTGTTCGCCAGATTCATGATTGATTTGGACAGGTGGACCGGCGAACCTTTAATATCTAACAACTTTTTTTCCAATTGCCTGACCACTTCGATTTTTGCTTGGGGCTGTTTCAAGATGGCAAACTCAGGGCTGATCAAATATTCATTGACCAGCGTATTTAAGTTTACAAATTCTGTGATAGCAACACCGCGTCGCGCCAGGGTAAGTAGATCCTGAACCACCGCCGCTGCGCGTTCACCGGATTTTTTGATGATATTAACCGATCGGCGCATCGGGCTGTCTTCAGGAAGATTCATCAATAACATTTCCGGATAACTGACCAAGCCGGTTAAAATATTATTCAGATCATGCGCCACGCCTCCCGCCAGAGTGCCCAAAGCCTCCATTTTAGAGGCGCGCTGCAGTTTGGCTTCCAGTTCTTTTCTTTCACTCTCCGCCAGTTGGCGTTCGGTCACGTCGCGTGTAACACCGAGGATACTGACCGACTGATCTTCATCATCATAAATAAAGCGAATAATCGACTCGGTGGGTATCAGCGTTCCGTTTTTATGGCTCATTTCCAAATTCAATGTTTGCGTTCGGATTGAACCAGGCGCGGTTTTTTGCAGGGGAAGCTCCGCGGCCAGCGTATCCATGGCATACTGGCAGGCAGCCGGCGTCAGCAATTCTTTTAGTGGGAAATTGACCGTATCCTCAGATGAATAACCCAAAATCTGCGTTACCGACGGGCTGATATAAGCCAGTTTGCGCTCTGCCAAATTGATTACCCAGATAATATCGGTAACGTTCTCCGCAAGCAGACGGTATTTTCGTTCCGATTGCTGTAAGGCTTTTTCACGGGATTGAATTTCTAAGGCCATGCTATTAAAACGTCTGGCGATTCCCGCTAATTCGGCATGGCGGATTTCATCGAAGCCATAACTGAAATCACCTTGAGCAACCCGATCAATCCCTTTTCGGAGCATATCTAATGGTTTGCGCATAAAAATGCGCAACAGCAGTCCTGTGGTGATAAAGATAACAACCAATGAGCCGATAAGAATATAAATGATCGTATTACGAAATATGACCAAATCCTTCAGATAGGCTCGCAAAGATAAAGATACCTCGACACTCCCGATGATTTGTTTTTGATAAACGACACATGCGGAATGACGGATGCGGTTTCCCGCTGCCCCCCTTTTTTCAGTTTTAAAAAGAGTATCGCCATTTTTATTCTTTATCCGGATTTTTACCACCAGATCGGTGTGCGCAAAGCCTTCACCGATGATAGCAATCTGTTGATCATCATAATCCCATAACGGAACCGCCATGACTTCACTCAATTGTTCGGTATAATCAACGGCGATATTTTCAATTTCGCGCAGTTTGTTGCGGGACTCTCTGAAATAAATGTAGCCGAGCATAAATCCTTCGACTAAAATCAGGATCATCATAAGACTGATCGTTAAATCCCGCGCAATTGAACGATGCCCGAAATCGAACAGGAAAAATCCGGATGCCAATTTTTCTTTTTCCGCTTGCTTCATTTATTGATTTTTTGGGGTTTCATTGCCCCAGCACCCATTGTTTATAGAGATAAGCGTAAGTTCCATCCTGTTTGATCGCATCCAACACTTTTTGCCATTGCGTGATAATTTTATCCGGCGTTTCGTATGAAAAGGCAATATAATTATTCACTTTTTTGAAGGCATAAACCAGTTGCAATGCATCGGGATTCACACCGAGCTGCCGCACGATATGGGGCATATTGAAATCGGAAC
>JAOZRC010000904.1 GCA_029940345.1 Desulfobacterales bacterium | reverse complement strand
GAACAGATCGAAAAAGTGTTAACTACTTTAGCTGTCTTATGAAGGATGCCGAAAATAATAATAAATTCGTATTTTACCCGAATATCCACAGTTTTCAATCATATTTTCTATGTTCTATTATGTTATCGGCAGTGAGTGGAAATATTTCCAACTATCATCGCTGTAAGTATTTTAAATATGGGGCGTTTTTAGAATTTCTGACTTATCCTTATAAATATCAGTTTATACTTTTTCATTGGTATTTTGATTTTAAGGTTTTACTTATCACGTTTCAAAGGAAACAGCATGACAAAAATTAAAGAAAGCATACGCTATTCAGACCAAAGACAAATCATTACACCGGATGATCCTGTGATCCCGTTTATCGAAGGTGACGGCACCGGTCCGGATATTTGGTGTGCCGCGCGGATTGTACTGGATGCGGCGGTTGAAAAGGCTTATTCCGGTCAGAAAAATATTCAATGGACAGAGGTGCTGGCCGGTGAGAAAGCGTTTAAGCAGACCGGGAATTGGCTTCCGGATGACACGTTGGAAACCATTAAAACTTTTCGCGTGGCCATCAAGGGGCCGCTGACCACTCCGGTGGGGAAAGGTATCCGCAGCATCAACGTGGCGCTCCGGCAAGAGCTTGACCTTTATACCTGCATGCGTCCGGTACAATATATCACCGGCGTCCCCAGCCCCATGCAGCGACCTGAAGATGTGGACATGATCGTTTTCAGGGAAAATACTGAAGATGTGTATATGGGGTTGGAGTGGGAATCCGGTTCCGCTATGGCTACCAGGATTATCGAAATGGTCAATACTTTGGGTGGGCGCCAGATTCGGGCCGAAGCCGGTATAGGCATCAAGCCGATCAGTCCTTTCGGAAGTCGCCGCTTAGTGAAAAGAGCCATTGAATATGCCCTGGAACACGATAAACAGAGTGTTACCCTGGTGCATAAGGGCAACATCATGAAATTCACCGAAGGCGCTTTTCGCAACTGGGGTTACGAACTGGCCAAGGAAGAATTCGGAGATGTCACCATCACCGAAGAGGCGTTGTGGAAGCAATATGACGGAAAAGCACCTGAAGGCAAGGTGATAATCAAGGATCGCATTGCCGATGCCATGTTTCAGCAGATTCTTCTGCGTCCGGCGGAATATGATGTGCTGGCCACGCCCAATTTGAACGGTGATTACCTCTCTGATGCGCTGGCTGCAACAGTGGGCGGGCTGGGCATGGCCCCGGGAGCCAATATCGGCGACGGCTATGCGGTTTTCGAGGCCACCCACGGCACGGCCCCAAAATATGCCGGACAGGACAAGGTCAATCCTGGGTCGCTGATTTTATCCGGCGCCATGATGCTTGATTATCTGGGTTGGCAAGAGGCCGCGGAACTTGTCAGGCAAAGCTTGGTGAAAACCGTGGAACAGAAGACTGTCACGTATGACTTGGCCCGCCAAATGGAAGAAGCTACGCAAGTGAAATGTTCAGAGTTTGCCTATGCTATAGCTGGAAATATGTAAATCAAAGGATGCCTGTCTTTATTGTCAATCAAGATCCATGCCAGATTTTCATGCAATTGCAATGGAAACAAATTAACAAAAGTTGACAATATAGTTAGCATTTCTGAATTTAAAAACCCAGGAGAATAAAATGAACCGCGAAGAATTTATAAAAACAATCCAAATTAACGGACGCTCCGTCAATTTATTCGATATCAATCTGTTGCAGAAAAAAGGCCTGGCCAAGATTGACACACTGCCCTTTTCCATTAAAATCCTGGTAGAGAATCTGGTGCGTAAGTTAGACGGGCGGATTGTGAAAGAAAAAGACCTGAAAAATATCGCTAACTGGCAAAAACGCTATGAAACACCGGTGGAGATTCCTTATCATCCGGCGAGGGTGCTGATGCAGGATTTTACCGGCGTGCCGGCGGTGGCGGATCTGGCGGCCATGCGGGATGCCATGCAGGCTCAAGGCGGCGATCCTAAAAAGATCAATCCCCAGATACCGACAGACCTGGTGATTGACCACTCCGTTCAGGTGGATTTCCACGGAACCGCGGATTGCCCGAAGCTCAACGCAGCCAAGGAGTACGAGCGCAACGGCGAGCGCTATACCTTTCTCAAATGGGCGCAAAAGAGTTTCGACAATTTTAATGTCGTCCCTCCCCGGTCGGGGATTTGCCACCAGGTGAACCTCGAATATTTGGGAAAGACGGTCATTACCGCCGATG
>JAOZRC010000903.1 GCA_029940345.1 Desulfobacterales bacterium | reverse complement strand
TTAAAAATTTGAATGGAATCATCTAAAAGATAGAGGCTGTCGCTGAAAAGAACGACAACTTCATCTTTGTCATCTTTGTCGATATCAACCGGCACCATTTTCACAGGATTACCTTTATGCATCAACATCCATCCATTGGTCCAATCATACACATAAAGGCCGCCTGTTCCGAAATCAACCGCGAGTTTACATTCAAATCTGACTCCGCCAATGTAATCTGCATAAACGACGAACGCTTCCGGCGTTAGGGTATCAAGCGGAGCGGAATTATTGATTTTTTGCCATGAGCCGTCATAAACATACAGACCGTCACTCAAAATCACTACGAGTTCATCGGCATTGCCATCTTTGTCCATATCGAATGCCGCCATTTGCAACGCATTTTGAGGTGCATCTGTCTTTATGGCTTGCTCGCCATTTGATTTATTATAAGTAAAAATTCCAGTGTCACCGAAATCGGCAGCGAGACCATTGGCATAACCGATCATATTTTCCGGACAATTGCTGTCAATCTTGCTCCATCCATCGGTTTCATCATAAAGCCAAAGTCCGTCGCTGAAACACGCCGCTAACTCCGATTCAGCATCACTATCATAGTTCACTTCCACCATTTTTCCAATGGCTTTTTCATCTTTTAGTTTCACCCATCCAGGCGTAGGCCAACCATAATTCCATACAGTATCTCCCCAACCAGCACCGACAATCTTATTGCCAAAGGAGTCCAATCTTTCGGGTGCAGAAGCGGGGCTATACCACCCATAATGGTAGCTATGAACCCATATCTTACCGAAGCTAATCCAATTGACAGCAAGCTGAATCTCACCTTCGACATGCCACAGATCGACTTCAAAGGATTTGTCGAAAGGCATATCCCAGTTTCCGAATTTACCCCATTCGCTGGTTACATCCCAAGTATATAACCATCCATCGACGCTTCTATAGTTTGCCAAGATTTGGTTGCCATACCGCATGATGTCACTGGGCTTAGTTTCGCCATCAATCAACATCCAGAAATCGGTTTCACGATCATGGCCAGTGCCACCTTCCACATTAATGACCCAAGGATCAAAAGCAACGCCATCGGGGTCATTTGGATTCCGGCCTTCATGTTCGGGATCTTTTTCATTCAAATATTCTTGTAAATCGGAATACCCGTCATGATCGGTATCCGTTGTTTCATCGGCAGTGGTTAAATCACCAAAATGATCAATTTCCCACCCGTCATCAATCCCATCCTCATCAGAATCAGTAAGATTGGGGGTTACCGTAATTGTACCGGCGACGACATTATCAACAGTTAATGCAGGATAAGCACTGGCAAGCGGTTCACTGAGAACCGAACCGACGAGATAGGGTATATCCTCACCATCGGCAGAATAGCCGGCTGCTTCATTGTTTATTTTAGTAGGCTGGACGCCCAGAGTGTAATTACCGGCCACAGCGCCTACGTTAATTTTAAAGGTCAAGGTAAACAGGGTTTCGTTTGTATCGCCTTTCTGACACTGCGCTCCTGCAAGCATCACACCTCCGTCGGTGCCAAGGCTCACATCTTCCTGGAAAAGAATCGGCTGATCGTAGGTAACACCATCCACATCCACACTATTGGCCGGGCCCGTGACCGGCACAGCCGCCCATTGGTTGCTGAATGTGTCAAAAAACAGGCTCTTAACATCTTCCAGGGTGAAGGTGTTGGTGTCAAACGTAACGGTTAACGCTGCCGCCGCGATATCACCCGGATTGGTTGTATTAATTGTAATTTCAACGGTTTCGGTCTCTTTCCCCGCGCCATCGCTCACCGTTAGCGTGTGCGCGAATGCGCCGGATGCTGCAATCAGCATCGCTGTAAAAACAGATAATATTATTATAGATAATTTTGTTTTCATTGTTTCTCCTTTTTGATTATTTTCTTTGAATTTGATTATTTTCTTTGAAATTATTCCCGCAAGGACGCAAAGGACACAAGTGCGAACCACTAATGAACACCAATAAACACTAATAAAAAAAATAAATTATTCGTGTTAATTCGTGGTTAGTGAATGATGCCTTAACATCCTTTACTTACAGAAAATCCATATAGATAGTACGAGGAGGAGGGGGATTAAGTTTGCCGGTGAATGATTGATACGACATATTTAGATCGTAAATTGACTCGTTGTGATACGAAGAAGACAACAAGCAGTATGAAGAAACAATAAATGATAAATCCGATGAAGAAAAGGCAAA
>JAOZRC010000214.1 GCA_029940345.1 Desulfobacterales bacterium | reverse complement strand
ACCAATATGGCCGCCTGATTACCGAATGGTGGGTTCCGCCAAGCTCCACCCACCCTACATATCAATTTACCAAAGTGGAATTAAACTAATAGGTTTCAGTCTTTTCCGCAAACGTCCTGACACCTCAACCAATAATTCTAAAATCACAAATTATGACCTTGCCGAGTATATATCAGGCTCATCCCTGGGAAAGCCCCACCAGGGAATAAGGAAATATAGGAGGATGAACCTATGCATATCCCCAAAAGCTTATCACATGTAAGATGGGTTTGTAAATATCACATTGTAATTATACCGAAATATCCTAAGAGCCCCGTCGGGGTGACATATTTATAGTAGCAAATCGGTTTTTTTTCCTGAGAGCCCCGTCAGGGCGGCATATTTGTAGTAGCAAATCGGTTTTTTTCCCTGAGAGCCCCGTCAGGGCGGCATATTTGTAGCGTAATTACGCATATCCTGCTATGTTGCCACAAATATTCCGTCCCGATGGGACTCTGACAGAATTCAGGCGGATTGTGCTACAAACATGCCGCTCCCACGGAGCTTTTGGGGAATATCACATTTTAATCGCACAGGTCGAAAATATGGGCTTGATCATTGTTTCGGCCATTTTGAATTTCTGAATATGCGGTCTGAAATTCGGGTTGCCGAACAAAAAAAACCGGCAAGCAGGCTCGCCGGGTTTTATTGCGCATTATCTTACTGACGTCCAGGTAAACGGTTTAGGGAAAGGCATAGCAAGCGATTCCTTCGAAAGTCCGGATGTCAGCGGCATTTTCGATGAGGTGATTCATTTCATTTTCATCGACAGTGAAGAGATGCACCTTTAAAGCCTGGCTGTAGAAGCGATAAACAGGCAACGTTCCTTCCTGGTAATCGGCCGGAACATAGAAGGCGACGCCTTCATATTTTAAATAGTCAAAACAATTTTTCAGCCAATCATGGCTGCCATTATTTCCGATCATCTGTTTCTTCCGATTGCCCTCCTTTACGGTGTTTTGCGGTTATATCTTTCATCTTGTTCTGCCATTCTTCATTTGCCGGTTAGCGCTTAAATCCGGATGTCGGTTGCGTAAACTTAAAATTGTCTGAATCAGAATTTACAGGATTAAAGAATTAACAGAATTCTGAACATTTTTCAACCCTGTGAATTCTGATTCAGATAATTGTTATTTTTTCTTCTTGCCTAACATGTACGATCAGCGAGTAGGGTGCGTTAGCGAAGCGTAACGCACCATGTTGATATTAAACACAATTGGTTAAAATTATTCGGTGCGTTACGGCTGTCGCCTAACGCACCCTACCAGCTCCTTTGCGGTTATATCTTTCATTCAGTTCTGCCATTTCACATTTGCCGGTTAGCGCTTAAATCCGGGTGCGGGCAGCGCAAACTTAAAAATGTCTGAATCAGGATTCACTGGATTAAAGAATTAACAGGATATTGTATATTCAAATTCAATGGTAAATATGGAGTGCGAAAGTTAAGTGGGCGAAGCGGAACGATCTTTCGCAAATCAATTTTGCGAAAGACCGCTTCGCTTAACTTTCGCACACCGGAGCCGCATTCAGCCATAATTTTTGAATAGTATAGAGAACATCGAATATTTTGCAACCCTGTTCATTCTGATTCAGACAATTTTTATTTTAAACATGTATGATCAGCTCACTCTGAAAACTTTCGACCTATGCAATTGAAATTAAAGCTTCTTTAAAAACGCCGTGAGAGCGGCTATTTATATTAAATTTGCAGTTATCTGAACGAACAGCCTATTGCGATTTTACTACAAACATGTTTTTTTTCAGGATTCCCACAAGACTATCAATAATAATTTGACAACGCTATCGAAAATTGCTAAATAGCATTCGCTTGACGGTTGCGAAGGGCCGTTAGCTCAACTAGGCAGAGCACCTGACTCTTAATCAGTAGGTTGAAGGTTCGATTCCTTCACGGCCCATCAAACCTGTAAAACATAACACACTCAAAAGGTTAGCCGATTAAAATGAGGCTGGCCTTTTTTGACGTTTGTTTGGAAATCACGGCGTCACCATGTTTTTGATCAATGTTGATACGCGATCATAGGGCGCTTATCATTCGGAAATAGGGTTGTATGATTTAATAACGTTGTTTTCCCTATCCATATTCTGATTACCTGAACGCTTAAACGCAGCTTATACCATCATAGGAAAATCCCCCCAAATAAGGATCTGAAAATCCACTTTAGGAATGGGGACAAAATAACTTACCCATTTTCAGAAGAGGAGTGCAAACCACAGTTTGCGTCACAGCATCGCAAACTGTGGTTTGCATTCTGGAATGGGGAAGTTATTTCGCCCCTAGTTACTTAGTGCATGCTGCCGGAAATCGCTTTGCTAATCCAGCCAACTTCAGACGGATTTTTTAATAAATTTCTTACAAAGCCAAATCACATCAGAATACAAAATATAAAACTTTTCAAAAGGCTTGACATTGATATTTGATTGATGCTATTTTTTAGGTTTGTTATGAATGACTGGGCATTTTGCCCAATCCTTGCTCCGCGACAACGGGGCTTTACATCCAAAAGGAGGTTAAATGCGAAGATACGAAACGATTGCTATTTTTGACCCTGATCTGACTGATGAAGACAGGAAAGGATTATTCGCGCATATTAAAGACCTGATTCCCCAACACGGGGGGGCGTTGATTGAATTTGATGAATGGGGTGAGCGAAGACTGGCTTACGATATTAATAAAAAAGGACGCGGCTACTATGTTCGTATTGACTTCGGTGGTGACGGAACGCTGGTCGCTGAAATGGAACGGCAGTTCCGAATTGATGAACGGGTGATGAAATACATGACTGTCCTTCTTGAAAAAGAATGCGATATTCAAGCATTTCAGGATCAATCGGCAGAGGTCGAAAGCGACGATGATCATAAAGACGATGACCCAAAAGAGGACGATGATGCGTCTGATGATGATTTCGATGACGATGATTTCGACGACGATGATTTCGACGATAAATCTGACGTATAACCCGACAATCTGATCCGCAATATAAAAGGTTAAAGGACTGTAACAAGGAGGATATATAATATTATGGCCGCTTTTAAAACATCCAATCAAAGGCGCAAAACCGGTGGAGGCTATGGTGATAAAAGAAAAAAGAAGAAAATTTATCATCGTCGCAAAGTATGTCGTTTCTGCGCTGACACCAGTCTCGCTATTGATTACAAAGATTCAAAAAATCTGCGCTATTTTATCACCGAACGTGGCAAAATTATCCCGCGACGTATTTCAGGCACTTGCGCCAAACATCAGCGCGCCCTGATGCGGGCGATTAAAAGAGCTCGCACCATTGCCCTTCTGCCTTATGTCGGCACGTTAGAAACTTAAAGTGGAAAGTCCGCTTCGGATAAAAGGATGACGCCCCTGATCATGTCAAGCGATATGCATAAAGATATCGTCAATGGGATTGTAATCACTTGCCTTATTTTGGCAGTGTCTGTTTTTATCCCGATTCTTGGTTTTCCATGCGCCTTGTTTATCCCCCTGCCGATTCTTTTGTACCGTTTGAAATTGGGTCGGCAGATGGGAGGCCTCATGTTAGTATTAATATTAGTGGCGATGGGGCTTATTCTGAGTGGCATATCATTTGATTTGTTGTTTTTCGGTGAGCTTGTGCTTGTGGGCTTTATGCTAGGCGAACTATTTGAAAAGGACCTTTCCATTGAAAAAACGATCGGATTCGCTTGTGGTGTGCCTGTTATTGCAGGAAGCGCCCTCCTTATTTTATATATTAATTTTTCGGCGGCCGATTTGACCCGTCTGATTTCCGAATATGTTGACCTGAATCTCAAATTGACAATGACGCTGTATAAAAATATGGGGATGAACGATTCGACTGTTCAGGCTTTTGCGAATTCATTTGACCTGATAAAATATGTGCTTATACGCATTATCCCGGCGCTTGTTGTTGCGGCAATGCTTTTCGTTGCGTGGATCAATGTTCTTTTAGCAAGACCTCTCTTGAAGCGTAAAAATCTTTCTTTTCCTGATTTTGGAACGCTTAATACATGGCAATCACCGGAATATCTCGTCTGGCCGGCCATCGGATGCGGTCTTTTGCTATTTTTTCCCGATAAAGGTTTCAAGATGATCGGTATCAACGGAATATTGGTTCTTATGACGATTTATTTTTTCCAGGGTATTGCCATTATTGCTTACTTTTTCGAAAAGAAAAAATTGCCTCGCGCCTTTCGCTTATTTTTCTACACCCTTATCGCCATACAGCAGTTTATCCTTTTGCTGGTTATCGGGCTAGGCTTTTTTGATATGTGGTTGAATCTGCGTAAACTAAAAAAACTGGACACCGGAAATCAAAGTCTTGATTGAAGGGCACCCTTCAAGAATTGATTTTCCGTTTCCATTATGACACCTTCGGAGGTGAATATGAAAGTAATTTTAAAAGAAACAATCGGATCACTGGGGATTATTGGCAGTGAAGCGGACGTAGCCAACGGATACGCACGCAACTATCTGTTGCCGCAAGGTAAGGCGATTTTGGCGACCCCCCAAAATCGCAATATGTTAAAACAGCAAAAAGCGAAATTTGAAGTGCAAATTGGCAAAGAAAGAAAGATCGCTGAAGAGATGGCTGAACGGTTGGAAGGCGTTGAATGTAAAATTACCGCCAAAGTAAGTGAAGAGGATCGGTTATATGGATCTGTTGGCGTGCGAGAGATTATCAGTGCGCTGGCGGATCAAGATATTGTCATCGAAAAACGAATGCTGTTATTAACTGAGCCGCTTAAAACATTAGGCCGCTTCAATGTTCCCATTCGTGTATATAAAGATGTGGAGCCGGAAATCACGGTTGAAATTGTTTCGGAATAATTTCTGGTCATTCATCCGATGTAACCGTTCACTCCCCCCTACCTTCAAACTAACGCGGGACAGCTTCCCGCGCTACAAACTCACGCATGGCGCGATCATGTAGAGCGGAAAGCCGTTCCGTTAAGGGGGGAGTGAACGGTTACCATCCGATACCTTAGAAGGGCCTGTATCCGACACCGGATCAGGCCCTTTAAACTTCAATTTTTCGATTTTAGGCTTTAAGGTGTTTAACCTGTGGACCGACCATCACGCCCAAATTCTGATCCCACCCTGGAAAAACTTCCGCCCCACAACCTTGAAGCCGAAGAGTCATTATTAAGCGCTATCCTCATTGATAATGACACCTTACTGGATATACTCGAAATTCTGAATCCTGAAGATTTTTATCGAACCGCCCACCAAAAGATTTACGCATCTGTCATTGACCTTTTTAATAACAGTGAACCGGTGGACTTGGTGACACTGAATAATGCTTTAAGTGAAAAAGGGGAATTGCAGTCTGTGGGTGGCGCCCCTTATCTGGCAGGTATTATTGACACCGTTCCCATGGCGATTAATGCGCGCCACTACGCCCGGATTATTCACGGCAAAGCTATTTTGCGGCGCCTCATTGAAAAATCCACCGAAATCGTTCAACGCTGTTACCAGGATCGGGGTGAAGTGGACGACGTTATTAATTCTGCCGAGCAGGCAATCTTTGAGATTGTTGAAGATAAAACAAGCAAGCCCTATCACCCTATTAGTGATTTGATCGAATCAAACTTTGACACAATTGAGCTTCTTGATGGAAAAAAATCGCTTATTACCGGTATTCCATCCGGTTTTACAGATTTGGATAATATAACGTCCGGATTTCAAAATTCGGATTTAGTTATTATTGCCGCTCGTCCGGCTATGGGCAAAACCTCTTTTTGCCTTAATATTGCCAGGAATGCGGCAGTTGACTATAAAGTGCCAATAGTAATTTTTTCATTGGAAATGTCCAAAGAACAACTCTCCATGCGTATGCTTTGCAGTGAAGGCCGTGTAAATTCATCAAGTGTACGCAAAGGCATACTTCATAAGGATGACCTGCTGAAACTAACGAAAGCGGCTGGCACCCTGACGGAGGCGCCCATTTTCATTGATGATTCACCGAACATTTCAATAACGTCGATTCGTACAAAAGCCCGTCGATTAAAAATGGATAAAGGCTTAGGGCTTATTATCATTGACTATTTGCAACTGATGCGTGGGCCGGTCAAAAGTGAACGCAGGGACCTGGAAATCTCGGAAATTTCGCGATCACTAAAAAGCCTGGCCAAAGAAATGAATATTCCGATCATCGCACTATCTCAATTAAACCGTATGCTTGAGCAACGTAGCGATAAACGCCCGATGCTTTCAGACTTGCGGGAATCCGGCGCCCTGGAGCAAGATGCCGACCTGGTGGCGTTTATCTACCGCGATGAAGTTTATAATAAGGACGAAAATAATCCTGAAAGAGGCAAAGCGGAAATCATTTTGGGCAAACATCGCAACGGACCTGTGGGAACGGCCAATTTGACTTTCCTCAATACTTACACGCGTTTTGAAAATTTGGCTCATTTATCCCCAACCGGCGACTGACATAGGGAATGCAGCCCTTGATGAACCACTAATGAACACGAATAGACACGAATGATTTATTTTTATTAGTGTTCATTGGTGTTTATTCGTGGTTAAGATTATGAAAAAACTATTCGGCAACACCGGCGGTCTTAAACCCAATCAAATCAAGCGACTACAAAATCTTTATCGGCGCCGTATTCCCCCGGAATATCTCATTACCAATGAACTGGCGCGGGAAATCACCCGTTTTTCATACCAAATTCGGCGTCAGATCGGTCTGTTAATCAACCGTCAGGGTAAAATCAGGTTTGTCATTATCGGAGACGCCCAGGGTATTCATATACCGGATACGAGCGAATATCGCGCCTCCCCCGGACGTTTGAAAGGCATTAAATGTGTCCACACCCATCTGCATAATGAGCCGCTCACCAATGACGATCTTACCGATCTATCCCTGTTAAGACTTGATTTGATGGCCGCAATCACAATGAAAGAGGATGGCAATCCGCATCTGTTCCACATCGGACATATTTTACCAGGCAGTGTCGATTCAAAGCCCTATCTGATTCTTCCGCCAATTAATGCGAATCAGTTAGATATCGGTAGCTTAGATCTGGTCCGAGCGCTGGAAGCCGAGATGGACAAAATCAGCTCCGCATTGACCGCTGACGCAGGCATGGAACGCGCCTTTTTAGTGAGCATCACATCGTCGTCCCTGAATTCAACCCGGGATTCTTTGGATGAATTAAAAGAATTGGCCCTATCGGCCGGCATCGAAGTTGCTGAAACAATTATACAGCGGCGTAAGCGTGTTGACGCCCGCTTCTTTATTGGTAGTGGCAAACTCAATGAATTGACTATCAGAGCCATGCAAAAGGCCGTTGACCTGCTTATTTTCGATCAAGAGCTTAATCCGTCCCAAATTCGCTCAATTACGAATCGAATTGATCTTCGCGTGATTGACCGAACCCAGCTAATCCTGGATATTTTTGCTCAACGCGCTCAAACCCGTGAAGGCAAGCTGCAGGTCGAATTGGCCCAACTGAAATATATGCTGCCCAGACTTGTTACCCAAAATACGGCGATGTCGCGTTTAACCGGCGGCATTGGTAGCCGCGGCCCCGGAGAAACGAAGCTCGAAATAAATCGCCGCCGAGTGCGCACTCGCATCCAAAATTTAGAAAAGGCGGTTAATACTGTTAAAAAGCGACGTAAACAGCAGAAAGCCAAACGCCATAAACGCGGCTTACCGGTAATATCGATTATCGGTTATACCAATGCCGGTAAATCCACATTGCTGAACGTACTTACTGATAGTCATGTCCGAACACAAAACAGGCTCTTTGCAACCCTGGACCCCTCCAGCCGTCGTTTGCGTTTTCCCGAGGATATCGAAGTGATTATTACCGACACGGTCGGTTTTATTCGTCATTTGCCCAAAGACCTGATGGTCGCATTTCGGGCGACTTTGGAAGAATTGGAAAGCGCCGACCTGCTCCTTCATGTCGTCGATATCAGCAATCCTCGCTTTGAAGATCAGATCAAAGCGGTTGACAAAATACTTTCCCAGCTTCATCTGGATGCCCTGACAATCATCTATGTTTTAAACAAACAGGATAGGGTTGATCAGGCGGTTATCGAGCGCAATCTAAGAATTTTCGACGGAGTTGCCATTTCCGCACTTGACAAGACCTCCCTGCTTCCGTTGATTGAAAGAATGACTGCCGCCATCAGGCAAAACCGTAATTAGGGTCTTGATAAAATAAGCCTTTAAACCAATACTCGCCCACCATAAATTTTATTCTGATTATAACGGATTTGGGGGG